>JAILIJ010000217.1 GCA_024695315.1 Bacteroidaceae bacterium | reverse complement strand
GAAAGCTACTGCAACATACAGAACAACCTATTCATCAACGGTCCTGTAGGTGGCGGCAACGCCTTTACTGGCGGTAACACAAATTTCCATTGTTACGTTACGGGCAACTTCCAGGACGCAAACACGGATGGCACTTTTAATCCTTCTGCGGTAACGAATTTCAGCGGTGCCGACGTAAAGACAACACCATACAATTACCCAGAATTGGAGACTTGGGACGCACCTGATCTTATCGAGAACCTTCTTCCTTGCGTTGGCGCCTCGCTTCCCTATCGCGATTATGTGGACTACTACATGATTGATGAAGTCAAGACTTTCGGAACTGAAGGTGCTCTGATTTCCAACGAAGGAAGCCTTATTTATGGCGCTCCAAACACATGGACAGTGTGGAAGGGCAACACACGTGTAGATACGGACAAAGATGGTATGCCAGATGATTGGGAAACAGCCAACGGACTGGATCCAATGGTTAATGACGCAATGAAGATTGCTGACAACGGATATGCTAATATTGAGAATTATATCAATAGCATCACGGCTGACGACCGCGATTTCTACCTACGTTCTCCTTTGTGTGTAGAACAGTTTTCTGCCACAACTACTACGATGCAGGTGAAATGGCGCGACTACACATACGGCGAACAGGGATTCATCGTTATGGGAAAGACTGCCGATGGCGAATACATGGAGCTGGCTCGCACGGAGAGCGACGTAAATGTTGTCACTCTGAAGAACCTTACTCCAGGCACAAGCTACACAATAAAGATATGCGCTTTCAAGGATGATGCACAGTCCGAATACTCGGATGAGGTTACACTCAAGACAAGACCTGAGGAGGTCGGAATCGTAGATATTGACACATACGTGGCTGATGTAACATGGACAAAAGACGTTGCAAACTGGGACAAGGTAAACACAGGATGGTTGAGCAGCGATGGGCTATATGCCGACGACCGAAAAGTACTCTTCAATACCGACGAAGAGGCTACCATAACTCTTGACGAAAGTGTCAGTCCTGCCACAGTAGTATTCAACAACACTGGCTCGATAGCTATTTCTGGAAATGGAAAGATATGTGGAGAGACATCAGTCAATAAAGCCGGAAAAGGTACCGTTTCCATAACAACTACTAACGACTATACTGGAGCTACCGTTGTTCACGACGGAGTATTGTCTTTCAACTCCCTAAAGAATGGCGGTGAAGCAAGCGCAATAGGTGCAAGCGAGGAGTTTGCACAAAACTGGATTTTTGACGGCGGAACATACCAATATACGGGTGGCAGCACAACGACAAACAGATGTGCCAAACTCTTGCAAGATGGCGAGCTAAACATCTCAAACAGTTCGGCTGTAATCAAAATGAACGGCACATTCGAAGGCGATGGCGGACTTATCATAGACGGTGCAGGACAACTGAATGTGAACACATTGAAATTCTTCGGCTACACAGGTGCCACAACACTTGAGGGCGGCACACTATATTTCCCTACAGCCGAAATTTCTGGCAACGGAATAGGAAGCAGTTCAAAACTTGTATTTGCCGGAGGTAAACTTCAGACAAAGGGCGAGAATGAAGCTTATGAGACATACAGTTTCCCAGTAGAAGTGCGTGAGGGCACCACATCACAGTTCTCTCCACACAGAAACTGCTACATCAAGAACAAGATGTCCGGAAACGGTACTCTACAAATCAACATACCTTATGTCCGCGAATATATTCAGGGCAACTGGGACGAGTTCACTGGACGTTTGATAGCCAATGCTGCCAGCAGCGGAAATCTTTTCCTCATGAGTGGCAAGAATATTCCTAATGCTGTGGTTGTACTCAAAAATGGTGCACGTGCTTGTGGATGGGACACGAACGGCAACTATACCCTTGGCGGACTCTCTGGTGATGCAGGCACATATCTTAGCGGTTCAAGCAAGGCTACAAACAACTTCAAGTGTTCATGGACTATCGGAGGCGCCAATACCGATGAGACTTTCAAGAGAAGTATCAACAACTGGTCTTGTTCTGGAAAAGGACATGTCGGTACCACAACCATTATCAAGGAAGGTACAGGAATATGGCGCCTAACAGGTTCTAATGACTACAAAGGTACCACTACTGTTAATGGCGGTCGTTTAGTCATCAACGGTACCAACTCTGGAACAGGACTTATAACAGTCAATTCCGATGCCACTCTTGCCGGTACTGGTTCTGTGGCAGGAGCTGTAAGCGTGAAGTCAGGAGGTGAGATTTATGCCGGCGACACTACCCTTGTCAACAGAAATACTCTGACAATAAAGGGTAAGCTGACTGTAGCAAGCGGAGCAACAGTAACTATTCCAGTTTCCATCAACGGAACTACAACTAAAGCCAACCGTCTCGTGCTGACTGGAGGTGCCACATTCTCTAAGCCTACGCTTAACCTTGAGTTTGAGAATATCTACACAACCCTTGACATTCCAGAAGGAACAGAATTTAAGATTTTCTCTCCATCAGGAACAGTTAGTGGCTCATTCGGCGAAATTCTCCCAGCCACTCCTGGCGAAGGTAAGGTGTGGGACTCTTCCGACTTACTAACAAAGGGCATATTAAGAGTTATCGTTGACCCTGCTTTAGGCATCAACAATGTCAGCGAAAGCACAAATGATGAGGAGAAGACATTCGACATGTCAGGTAGAACAATTTCTCCAGCCCGCCATTCATTAATTATCAAGGGCGGTAAGAAAATGTTTATGAATAAATAGAAAACCTTATAAAGTATTTTTCGTAAATTCGGCAAAGAGGTTGTGTCATAAGTAACAGACACAACCTCTTTTTTTTGTAAACAAAACCAAGCCCCAACTTCCCCACCCCAAGCGTCTCCTCTATCAAAATCATCAAAGAAATTAACGAAATTTTAACGCTTGTTAAATTATCATTTAATGAGCGTTTAAGTACCATTAAATGATGCAAAAACGAAATGTACAAATTGTTTGAGCAGTGTTTGAGCAGTGTTCAAACGGTGATTAAATAGGTAAAATCTGTTGACATTTTTAGGTGTAAGCTGTGATGAGGCATTTAATGCTGGATAATTCTTTCATTTGAGCGCAATTTTATTTGTAAAGTTCAGCAAGAATAGTTCTATTATTCAGGAGAAATTTTCAAAATCATTCAATGGTACGGTCGTACCATTGAATGGTATGAGTGTACCATTGAGTGATATAACCGTACCATTGAATGATTTTAAGAATTGTTTCGCAATAAGCATAGAATTGCCCTGTGGGAATAAAGAAATTCTTATGCTACGATGAATAAAATGTTCTGCATGATCTGTATGTTTTTTCCGTATTATTGCGTAGGTGGAAATGAAGTCGGAGGTGAGACAAAACGCAAAAGAGAAGTTGAAAACATATTGTTTCGAAGAAAAAAAAGAGGTTGTGTCAATTTGTTTTGACACAACCTCCATATAATATCTGTAAAAGATAATCTTTATCCAATTAGTCGATTGTAGAACGACCCTTAGCAAGCATGAAGCCTCCGCCAGCCTGTTCACTACCAGTGTTAGCAGAGCCACCCATATTCACATTTTGTCCCTCTGTTATACTAAAGCTAGTTCCAGATCCAGCTAAAAGTCTTGTTGCAATCTGTGCTCTTGAAATCTTTGTTGTAGGTTTAACGTATTCCATTTTTTTCAATTATTTATCCTTAAAACATTACTTTAAAATCTTCTTAGCCTTACCGTCCTCAACAACAATGTTGATACCGTCCTTCTCTGCAGACTGCTTAACACCATTGATAGAGTAAACTCCGTCCTGAGCCTTTGGAGCGTTCTCTACAGCAGAAATAGCAGTAGCCTCTGAAGCCATAGATACACGAATCTTAGACTCGCTGCTCATTGACTCTGGAGCAATCAGATAGCAACGATACTGTGTTGCAGGAACATCGTCAGACTCGATCTTACAGAATGCAAGCTCTCCATTATTTACCTGAAGTACGTAGCATCCCTTTGGAAGGTAAGCACCTTCGTCATACACACCACATAGATAACCGTCAGAGTTTTCGTCATACCTAGACTTATCGATATACTTTGTAAGAGTGTAGCTTGAAGCGATAACACCAGCCTTCTTAACTTCTACATCTGAACATACAACAATAGGTGTATAAGGAGGAACGATGTCATATTCTCCGTAAGCTTTCTTAAATACAAGCTCACCATTCTCTAAATCTACCGTATAACCCGTACATCCCTGAGGAATGTATACTTCGGCATGAGATGCAAATGTACTAACACCAGCCTTTGACATATACATATCAGCCTGTACATCAGCTTTTCTAAAATGAGCAATATATCCTTTTGAAGTAGGATCTTCAGCTGTTGTTGAAGTTGAATTAATAGTTACTGAAAAAGGATTTATCGAAGCATAGAATTCTTCGTCTTCATCAGATGATGACCAGTAATCAAAAATGTATTCGTCTTCATTTTCTGCTGTTAGATTAAAAGTTATATTAGCATTAGTAGGTGGCTCGGTAGCATATCCTATTGTTGTATTACGAGTGACATACTCACTCTTATTATTGTAAGCCTGATAATCTACATCGACATCACCTTGTCGAGCGATACTCACATAGCCTTTGCCATAAACTTTATTTTCTCCATCTTGTGTAGATTCTACTTCAACACTACACTTTGCATAGAATTTAGCAGAAGCTGCTTGGATTTTAACACCAAAGTAAGGGCATAGTAACATCATACTAGCCATCATTACCTTAAATTTTGTTTTCATTTTTGTTTAAATTAATGTTATAAATTATTAGTTTAATATGACTGTGGAAATTGCTGAGCAAAGACTCAACAAATATTTTTTCAAATTATATTCTCTTCATTTTTTTCAAATTATATTACCTCATACACAAACTTTTCCAAATGTTTATTGGTTTGTTTTTGCTCGTGAGAAGCTTAACTTACCTATCAAACCTGGTAAAAGGTAAGATGCTGATATTGCCCCTGCAAAAATGAGCATCGGTGGGTCTACCGACCTATGTTCTGCCAATAACATAGCTACAATCCATACAAGTATTGCACTCCCAAATGGTACTTTCCATATTCGATGCCATTTCCAAAGCATGGCAGGCAATGGATTAAAAGGAATGATGTACCAATTCCACTCCGTAAATGGCATTTTGCACATTAGAAGAGTGCAAAGGACTAAACATCCTATTATTGTCTGTAAACCCAAAAGAGTATACGTCATATATGGCTTGCCAAGAAAAGCACAGATAAATGTGAGCAGGAGTAACAGCAGGGCTGCCACAACAGGACTAAACCATATCTCTTCGTTCTTATGGCTAGGTGGGAGCTTTCGTCCTGACATGTCTATGACCTTTCTGCCACACACCGTAGAATGAGCAAGTACATCTGCCAAATCACCAGGGATGATAACTTTCTCAAAGTTGTTCACATCATCATTAAGCGAGCCACTAAAAATCAAGGATAAGACCGTTTCTCGCCATGTATTATAACCCATATATTCGACAGCCAATTCCCTTCGAGTCTTCTTTTCATACTTTGCAGGCCATTCAGTGTTGAGTTCAAGTGTGTCGAGCGCTTGATTCAACAAACAGAACAAACTATAAGCACATCCCCTCTTTTCAAAATCGTATGGTACAACATTTTCATTATTGTACTTCTGATCCAAAATCCGCCAAAGATTCTGTTTCACACTAATCGGCAACATTAGTTCAAACTCTGCTATCTCACGCTTTTGACTTCTGTATGTTTCGTAATAAGTATCTGTCGGAATCCTACAAAACCGCATAGTCATACTGCCTGACAGAAAACGAAAAACCTCACTATCATCACCCATTATTTCATAACTAAAACAATAGTCCATGTCATATGTGGAACATTGCATCCTCAAAAAGGCATGTCCCATGCATGATATAGGTGTTTCTGCTGGTTCAACAACACATAAAGAAGCTATAACAAAATTCTCATCAAATTCTTTTACTTTACTTTCTAATTCTTCAGCACATCCAGATAGCGGGTAGAAACAGAAAATTCCACAAAACATGATTAACACATGTTTACAGAATATTTTCATATATTTATTTTTCTTTTGTAACTAAAAACCAAGCGCAAAGATACCTATTTTTCAAATAACTGTAGACTTATTTTACACTTTTTTTATCATAAGATATAAAAAAAAACAAAAAAACTCGTTTTATTATTAATGAAAGATATCAATGACAATATTTTATATTATAAAGTCCTGTTAATTACTTTTAAGAAGGACAAAGTTTTATCATAACGAAGGATTAGCGATGTGTTAACGAACGAATGTATATATTTGTGAAGACTCGTCCTACAATATAACTTCAGTCAGATAATTTACAAAACCAAGTACACTCTAAAGATTCTATTTCGTAAGTTTAACTGGTAAACTTCAAAAAAATAATCATTCATGACTTTTCCTTCGTCTTATTTTTGTATATTTGTAATATTAATGGAAATACTCCTTCAGGATTTGTATGACTTTAGCAAATAAGAAACGAAGACCAAAAGTTGAGCACATAAAACGTAGACAACTCAAGTTTCGTAAGTTCGGCAAAAGCCCTACTTGCTGGAAGTAAAAAAGAAGTTATACAGGAGTAATAAAGAAGTTAAAGAGACTTAAATTATAGAAAATACTCACAAAAATTATGGTATATATATTAGCAAGCATAGGGACTATCATAGGATTCTTAATAGGGTATTTTATGATGAGAGCACAAAAAAGCGCAGTTGAAACAAGATGCGAAATGCTCTCACAGATGCTATCTACTAAAGAGGCTGAACATAACAAACAAATTGCTGATATAAAAGAGCAACGAACTAAAGAGCTTGGGACTTTTATGGACCAACAAGGAAAGCTGACTGCTGGAATTAGGGATCAATATGGGCGTGAGATTGAGAATATCAAAAATCAGTATGAGCAACAGATTGATGATATGAAGATTGCATGTGAGCGAAGAATCAGCGAACTGAAGGCACAGCACGATAAGAACCTGGAAGAAATGCGTGTGCAGCAGAAGGAGCAGATGCAGCAGCAAATGGACATAATGCGTGAGCAGGTTAATACGACAAGCGAAAAGATCCTGCAAGAACGCTCTGAGCAGCTTTCTATAAAAAACAAAGAACAGTTGTCACAAATTCTTAATCCTTTACAAAACGGCATACAACAAATGAGGGAGGCGGTGGAGAAAACTGGACGAGAAAGTGCCACAACTATGGAACGTCTCGATGCCAGCATCAAGAGTACTATTGAAAAGGCTACTCAACTTAGTGACTCGGCCGACAAACTAACGATGGCTCTGACGGGAGAGAATAAGGCACAAGGAAACTTCGGCGAAGTGAAACTCAAGCAACTCCTTGAGGATATGGGACTAGAAGAAGGTGTGCAATTCGAAGAACAGACAACTTTGAAGGATGCAAATGGAAAAGTAATATATGACGAGCAAGATGGACATAGGCTTATTCCGGACGTAATACTGCATTTCCCCGACAAACGTGATGTGATTATTGACTCAAAAATGTCGCTCACAGCTTTTGTTGAATATCAAAATGCGGCAACAGATGAAGAACGCCAAAATGCGCTTAAAAGACATATTGCAAGTGTACGAGCTCATGTAAATGAACTTGCAAGAAAGAATTATAGCAGCTACATCAAGGAAGGACATGGAAAACTGGACTTTGTAATGATGTATGTTTTCCAAGAAAGTGCTCTCCAGCTCGCTGTGGCAAACGAACCAACTATATGGAAAGAGGCTTACGACAAGGGGGTAGTCATTTCTGGAAGCCAAAATCTATACATGATGCTGCGTGTGCTAGAAATGACTTGGAAACAGGTTCGTCAAATTGAGAATCAGGAGGAGATTATGAAATGTGCCAACACAATAATTGACCGAGTGCAGCTATTCTATGAGCGTTTTCAAAAAGTGGAGGAATGTTTCAGCAAAGCTCAAGATGCCATAAAAGAAGTCAAAAGTAGTACTGCTCCTGGAGGTGTTAGCATAACGACTGCAGCAAGCAACCTTCTGAAATTTGGGGCTCAGGAGAATCCAAAACGCAAGAAAAGACTGCCACAAGCAAATAATGAGTTAGAGACTTGCAACGATTCTGACGATAAGGAATAATATGAACAACAAAAAACTTATCAGCACATTATGTCAATAAAGATTTACAAGATAAAAGAATATAACTATAAGAGCGAGAATAGGCTGTTCAATAAGATTATAAATGTACTCTACGATATTTGCCCTGAGAATGAAGATGCCATACTTATTGGCAACTGCAGCATTGATGGGGTTTGGCTTGATGCTCTTTTATTCACACGTCACGGAGTAAGAATTTTTGATTTCAAGAATTATGAAGGAAATATCGTTGCCTGTGAGAATGGTCGTTGGACATGTGATGGAAAAATCATCGAGGGAGGTGCGAATAAAAGGACGCCTCTGCTACAAGCACAAACTGAGCGTTCTCATGTGGCCAATGGACTTTGGCGTTATCTGAAAAAGGATTTGAGACAAGAGATTAAAGCAATGGTGGCCTTCCCGGATATGGTCACTCTTGACAACCGTCTCTCTCCAAATATTCAATGTTGGCTAAGTATCTGCAACAAGAAGGATCTGTATCAAACTCTAAAAGACGATTTCTCTGGGAAGGAGATATTTTCAATTGATGAATTTTCCTCAATATCGGCTTTGCTTCAAATTGAACATTTCGAAATTGTAGGCGAAATATCTGAAGATGGAAAAAGTCAAAAAGAGTACAACGATAAAAAAGATTATTCGGCTTACACAATAGACGAATTCTTTACCGCTTTAGAACAAGCATGTCAAGATCAATACACCATTGAGCATAAATATGAGATTCTGAGAGCCACATTCTACAGGGCTGTGGAACAGAAACTCGTGAACTGTCAACTTAGTTTTTCCGGACTATTTGCCAAGGTAGACTATCTTATTAAGGAGAATAACATTCCGACAGCTCTTGCCCATCGAATTCATGATACAAGGCGAATACTTTTCCCACAAGGTAATAAGGGGTTTAACGATGAAGGACTTGACCTTAGTCGTTCATTCCCACACGATTTGAAGGCAATTTGCCAATTTTTATCTTTCATCTTTGACGGCAAAGGTATTCCTGCCTGTCTGCAAGACAAGTTTCCCACAAAGGATAGAAAGTCGTCATGGGGGCGATTCGATGAGAACATGGTACGCGTACTTGTAGAAGAATGGGACGACGAATATATTTATGCAACAGAAGAAGTCAACGGCGCGAAAGTCATTATTTGCTATAGCGAAAGCAATCAGTTCCTCAGCAGAAATGGTAAAGGAGACTGGAGTTACATACGCGAGATTCTTAGCAAAGGAACTCAGCTCAACTTGGTACGAATACGTATCGAGGATAGCATCATATATCCAGAACTGATAATCTTCGAACCTGACTATCTTATAAATATAACAACCATAGCATCCTGTTTTGATGATGCCTATAAGGAAAGTCCTTTTATTAACCTAATAAACAAGGTCAAGCAGGATTCTCCTACAATTCCGATCCATTTAGGTAATCTGGCAGGACAATTTCTCGATGAAACAATACATGAACGTGACATAACCTTTAGCGAAAGTTTTAACGAATTCTTTAGGAAAAATGCACTTAGCATGGTTGCATGTACGGACATGCAGGACCCACAGCGTGTACGAGAGTTTTACGAAAATGCAAAGATACAGAAGGCTAATATCTCGAAGTTGATTGGCAGCGAATTACCCCGTGAGATTGGTGAGTTTAATACTGACTCTGTAATACTGGAGCCTTCGTTCTTCAGCGAGGTTTTGGGTATCCAAGGACGTCTTGACTTTCTGTATGAGCATAAGGGTAAAACTATAATCCTGGAACAGAAGTCGGGCAAAGGAGCTTTTGTTCCTGGACAGATGTCTAATCCAGATATACCTAATATACAAACCAAGCATCTTGTACAGTTGCTTCTATACCGAGCGCTGTTTATATATGAGTTTAAGAAATCTGCCGAGGATATTAAATACATATTCTTGCTATATTCGAAATATAACAGAGGATTACTTTCCACGACACAGTATCCAGAACTCTTCCTTAGGGCTATTAGAATACGCAACCTACTGACTTGGTGCGAGATCAGCTATGCAAATGAAGGCATGGGAATACTGGATACCATACGCCCAGACAACCTTAGAAGCAGCAGCGTAAATGATAAATTCTGGTGTACTTGGAAATTGCCAGAACTTATGAATGTACTCGACCCAATACAGAAGGCCTCACCTATTGAGAAGGCCTACTATTTCCGTTTTCTTAGGTTCCTTGCTAAAGAACAAATTCTCTCAAAGATAGGAAACAAGACAAAAGACAATTCTGGCTTTGCTTCAAAATGGCTTGACACATTTGAAGAAAAAAAAGATGCCGGTAATATCTACGATGGGCTTCGTATAATTTCTACAAATGAATCGAAAGGTGAAGTAAGCAGCGTAACATTAAGTTTCTCTCAAGAACAGTCCGCCGATACTTCTAACTTCCGCATGAGCGACGTTGTGATTCTCTATCCATATATAGAAGGTGAAGTTCCAAACGCTTGCGCACAAATGGTGCATCGTGCCTCTATTGTAGATATCACTACGACAAATGTAACTTTACGCCTAAGAAATGGACAGACAGATTCGCGCGTATTTGCCGTGGAGGAGAACATACGGTGGGCTATAGAACATGATATGTTTGAGGCTTCCACTTCTGGTTTATACCAGGGAATGCAGAGGTTTCTCTCTGCCACTAAAGACCGCCGCGATATGATACTCGGACAGCGCGAATTGAGAATCGACCCTACCTTAGAGATAAAGGGCGAATACGGTCCATTCAACATACTCGTACGCCACGCCAAACAATCACGCGACCTTTTCATTGTCGTTGGTCCTCCGGGAACCGGAAAGACATCGTTTGGACTTCTGAACATACTTCAGGAAGAACTTCTTGAAGAAGGTTCAAATATTCTACTACTTTCATACACAAATCGTGCCGTAGACGAGATATGCAGCAAATTGAAAGCTGATGGAATAGATTTCATTCGTATCGGCTCCGAATTATCATGTTCGGCAGAATATAAGCCTTACCTACTGGAAAACAGGGTACAAGACTGTCCCAAAGGCGCAGATGTAAGAAATCTTATAAAGACGACTCGTGTATTCTGCGGAACAACGGCTGCCCTGAATGCGAATATCTCTTTACTTTCCATAAAACAGTTTTCGCTTGCCATCGTGGATGAATCGTCACAGATTCTTGAGCCGCATCTCGTTGGACTTCTAAGCGCAAAATGTAATGGCCAGGAGTCTATAGGAAGATTGGTACTCATTGGTGACCATAAACAATTGCCTGCCGTTGTACAGCAAACAGCTGATGAATCTCTTGTTACAGAACCTGAACTAAGATCCATAGGCTTGACTGACTGCCGTCTCTCCTTCTTTGAACGTCAAATCAGGAATTTCAAAAATAATGACGGCTCCTATGATGAAAAATTCGTGTACATGCTAACCCGTCAGGGACGTATGCACAAAGAAATTGCCGAGTTCCCTAATATTGCTTTCTATGGCAGCAAGTTGGAAATAGTCGGTTCACCTATTCTTCCTCATCAGGATCTTATTATGCCATCAAAAATTTCCTCATCAAACGGCATAGATATGATGCTAATGACTCGCGCCGTATCTTTCGTGGCAACTCCCTATCCAGAAAATTCCACCTCAGATAAGGTTAACATAATTGAGGCAGACATGATTGCCGCTACCGTTATACATATCTATAATATAGAAAAGGCGAATTTCGACATTAATAAAACTATCGGCATTATTGTGCCCTATCGCAATCAAATTTCCACAATTCGAAATGCGATAGATAAATATGGAATTAGCGCACTTCACGACATAACCATAGATACCGTAGAACGCTATCAAGGCAGCCAGCGTGAATATATTCTATATGGATTTACGATACAGAGAAAATATCAGCTGAACTTCCTCTCGAGCAATGTCTTCGAGGAGGATGGTATGATTATCGACCGTAAACTGAATGTAGCCATGACCAGAGCTCGTCTACATCTTATAATTTATGGAAACCCTTTCTTGTTGAATGAGAACTACACGTTTTCACACCTTATAGAGTTCATCCAAAACAAGAAAGGATTTATAAATGTTTCACCAGAAGATTTCTGTGAAGGTCGATTTAGTATTTCACCATCAACTTCTTGCCATTCTTAATATAAATACCCGGACGGAGGTTAGAGCCATTTATCTTTCTTCCGTCTAAAGTATATATAGCATCTATATTCTTGCTGTTTGCGTCAAGTTCTTCAATAGCATTGGCATCGTCATCATTCAAAACACGAAGTTTGACCTCAGCAGGAATATATTTCTTTGCATATCCAGTAGTCTTCGTCTCAATGGACATGTACCAACGCTGGGCATTAAGAGAAACAGTATTGTCAGCTGCTGTACATAGAACTCCACTACTCAAGCCATAATAATCGTTGTTATACATATCTGTACCAGAGACTCCGATATAAGTACCTGTAAATGTAAATTTATTTGTTGTAGAAGAACATTCAAGGCTATTTATTGTAGCAGCATATAATGTTGTTTTGCTGAGGCTGATAGTCTTGTCCCCCGTTGTCAAAGCTCTAATGAAATATGGAGTATTAGCAACGATAGACCCGCTCTTGAGCTTCAGCATTTCAATTTCAGTCTTATCATAGTTACCATCCTCATCCTCGTCATACATATTGACATCGTTGATTATTGCAACCTCAAACTCATCTTTCCAGTCATCGTATGACATTTGGAAAGGTACATACAAAGCCTGCCAATTAGTATTATTAAAAGTACGGTTATACGTAATATCCACAGAACCACATTCCTCTGTTTCTGCGTATAAATCGCCATCATTTAAGGTATATTTATTAGATACACCTCCATTTATGTCAAGAGTAATATTTCCTGTACTTGTAGCCGTGATGTTGTCAATAGTCTGCCCTAATGTCGTTCCCGTAAAGGTGTCATAGGAAGTCATCTCTGTAGCATTACCACCATCTGGATACAAGTCGTGAGCCATAGACTCAGCCCATTCTTTAGTATATCCACTAAGCGTGTAGTCTATAAACTCACCATCAGCTGGCACAATAGACATTCTCTGTTGTAGTATGGAAGTATTAACCTTATTGAACTGCCAAGCAGTAGCGTCATAATCCACGTGAGTAATCATAAGTCCTTGTGCATATCCTGCATAGTGTTCAGCGGCACTCTTTGTTGGCCAAGGAGCATATATGTCGTATCCGAGATGTTGACGATTTTCAAGAACAAAATATTCATCCTCATTGGCCTCGTTTACTACCTTATATCCGTAACCTGTTGTCTCTATAGGTTCGAGAGTAAGAGAATATGCAGTATTAGGGTCTAGAGTTATCAGTTCTCTCCATCCCATGAAGTCACGTTCATAAGCACTATATGCGCATGGATAATCTCCCATAGCCACGTAGCATCCGGCATCCATAATATCCCAATAGCCCATTCCTGCAGCAGAACCTACTGTATCGTAGAAGTCTGGTAATCCGAGTCCATGTGAGAGTTCGTGGCACAGAGTACCAATACCATCTCCAGCACCGTTTAGCAACTCACATGTGCATCCGAATGCTCCAAAAACAACAGATTTCTCATTTACAGTAATAGAAAACTTACTTGCAGACTCTTTAGGCCAAATAAGATAGGAATCTTTAACAGCAGTATTATTCTGCCCTTCACCAGCATATACGAAAAATAAGAAGTCGACAACTCCATCATTATCGTTATCGAAATCGCTCCAGTTCACACCTCCTTCAGTAACAGCCTTTGTGGCAGCCTCTGAATAGAATTCCTGAATATTGACATCCGTTTGGCTCTCGCTATCCACTCCATAATAAGTGTAGCTATTATCAAGAGTCACCGGCCCGATTATTTCAAACTCAGGTGTAAACTGTCCGTATGATTGTTCTTTGAAGTAGTCCTTAACAGAAGGAGCAGTATTTGCATTTAGGAAAGTATTATAATATTCCTTAACCTTAGAATTTGTTTCTGCAACTGTAAATTTCGTGTCTTGGAACTGTACGAGTACAAGTGCAACTTTAGGGCTTCCTATACATGGCAGTGGTGCAGATGCTTTAGTTCCGATTTTTCTCATACCAGATCTATTAGCCTGATAATCGACTATCTGAGAATAATCAGTCACATTTTCTATACGGCCACGTATGTTTTGAGTCCATGTATTCTGGGCCTCAGTTGTGAGGAAAGGAAATAGGCATAATGTGCCTAAAACAATGTTTCTTAATTTCTTCATATTCGGTATATCGAAAATTACATATTTCATTTTCCACAAAGGTATAACATTCATCGCATATTTCCAAATAAATAATTAGAAATTTAAATTGGATGCAATGGAAAGAGGGTCAAAAGAATAGAGTTTTTTCTTTTATTGGAGCTTTATAAGTGGGTAGGAGTTCTATGAGGAACTATGGATTTCTAAGAAAACTAGATATCCAAGCTCCCCTAGAAACTCTTGCATTTCTTGAGATTCAAGTTTTTCCTCTCAAAACATATATCCTATATTCAGAAATGCCCCTATAGACTTTGTGATATTACTCCAGTTAAAATTAAATTCGATAGGCCCTATAGGTGACTTATATCCATAACCTAATGATGTACCAAAAAGGTTTGAAGAATCTATAGTCACAATCTCATCTAAACGATTGCCAGAGAGACCATAGTTAGCGATGAGAAAAGCATAGTTATTGGTTGTGAAATTATGACGTAATTTCATTCCCAAAACGAGCAAATCATTAGGAGCAATCTGAAGATGACTGACACCTGCGAAAGGAACTTGTTGAGGCATAT
>JAILIJ010000209.1 GCA_024695315.1 Bacteroidaceae bacterium | reverse complement strand
GAAAAAGGGCGTAACTTTTTACCCCACCTCCTTCGGCAACGCTTCGTATCTCCTTCGTATCACCTTCGAAATTCATTGTGATTTTGTATCGATTTTGATTGAACAAAATCGCTCTTAATTCCGCTTGTGATCTGAGATGTCCGCGAGTCGTCAGATGAATGCGTGAATATAGCAAATGAATTACGATTTTCCAATAATTTTTAAGTTTATTTAGATTATTTATTCTTTTTTAACTATTTATAAAAAAGTCGATTCGAAGGATTGCTATCTTGAGTTTGCAATTATAGTTGTGCTTCAAAAAAGGGTTATCGTAATTTGAGGGTTATGTTTTTCTGTAGATTCGATGGTTGGATAGGGGAGGGAGGTATTCTATAAATTATGGGGGGAAAAACTATATAAAAAAACACGGAGTATTCAAAGTTTTTGTAGATATTCTAAAGAAAATCTTGCTTTGAATTCTCCGTGTTCTCGGTCTTTTGCAACTTTCTAAAGAAAGGCAAAATTATTCTGCTGCAGCCTCAGGAGCTTTATCCTCAAACTCAGTAATTCCGTATTCTACGAGAAGGTTGTACCAAGCGAGAACCTTGCGCATGTCGCTTACGCGTACACGATCTGTGTCGTAGTTAGGGAGTACCTTAGTGAAGAAAGCGATTATGTCGTCCTGCTCAGCTTTCTTTGGAGAGAGGTCAACTGCTTTACCATCATAATTCTTCTTGATAGATTCGAAGACAGAAGTAAGGCTAACTTCGCTGTCATCGTTTGTGTATATTGAGATGTCGGCAAGTGAAACGACCTTGTCAGCTCCGAAAGCAGGCATACGCTTCTTGGCAGCATCTACTGTTTCTACAATAAGACTTTTGTTGCCGCGTGAAACGAGGCGGTAGAGTCCTGGTTTGCCAGAAATGGCGAGAATTGTCTTTAGCATAAATCTATGTCTTTTGAATTATAAAATCTTTTTTATTATCTCTATTTTAGTTTTACGTATTTTTTTCTATATAATTAAGGAGCTTTTGAAGCTCGACATTTGTTGTGCTATAGTCTTCGTGGTTGAAGACGTAGTCTGCACGTTTCAGAAGATCTTTTCCTGGTAGTTGTGACGACATGCGGGCTTTTATTGCTTCTTGACTGGTATTGTCACGTTCCATTGCCCTTTTTAGTCTTGTCTGTTCTTCTGCCCAAATGAGTACTACTTTATCTACGACATCCTCAAAATGTGACTCGTAAAGTATTGCGCTTTCCATGATGGGAATTTTCTTTATGTTAGGCTCCGTGGAGTTCTCTATTTCTTTTGCCCATCTAAGAAAATCTTTTTTTACGGCAGGGTGTACGATAGCATTTATTCGTTGAGCATTTTTATTATTTGAAAACAGAAATTTAGCTATTGCGGCTTTGTTAAGTTTGTTGTCTGAAGAGTATGCTTCATCGCCTATTATTTTTTTTAGGCTATTGACGATGTTTTGGTCTTCAACCATCAGTCTTTTGGCTTCATCGTCGCAGTTGTATATGCGAAAACCATATTTGCGCATTTCGTCGCAGATGAAGCTTTTTCCGCTGCCTATTCCTCCTGTTATTCCTATTCTCATGCTTGAACCGTTATTGTTTTTTGTGTATAAGAACAAAAGATTAGTCTGCCTGTTCAATAATGTACTCTACATATTCTGGTGACACTTTGACTTGTGAAACTCCAGAAGGTTGTCCGCTCAGTATGACCTTACATTTTTCGTCGTCTTTGTCTATAGTGTTGTAATCCACTACGACAAGGAAGTTTTTCTCTGTAATGGCGTTGTACATTGTTGCACTTACGTGGAATGATACGTTAGCCTTGCTTGGGAATGTGCGCAGAACCTTGTTGCTAGGAATGTTTGTACAGTATATAGGTACAGAAACAGACTTTTCGGTAAACAGGTCGACGCATATTGTTATATCTACCGAGTCGGGTACCATTTTCACGCCTTGTATGCTTTGAAGAGCAAGACGGCGTCTCAAAGTATCTTCGACATTCTTATAGAAAGGTCGGTCGGTGTATATAGTATGAATGCTGTCGTACAAATGTTTTGGGGCGTATATGTCGACAGAATCTGGTTTTACTTTAATGTCACATAGCACATGTTGCAATCCAACTCGTGCTTTTCCTCCAAATATTACCGGTACACGTTTTTTCTTTCCAGCACTATAGTAGAGGTTTAAGTTGGAAGGCGAGCATGACTGTATGGTTAAGCTATTGTTCAGCTGTCGCTGAATGAGTCGTTTGAGCGCAGTACCGTCGTAGTTTGCTTTTCCTTCCTTTCGTGTGAAAGCCTCAAAAGGTATGGATATTTTGTTGCCATTTGAACGTGTGTAATGGTCGAGGAAATCGAATCCACGTCCGTTGACGTTTGCCTTTACTATCTTAGGTACTTCAGATGTGAAGATGATGTTTTTAGGTGTTCCGGTAATTTCGAGTTCGAAATTTATTGTCTGAAAAGTTTCCTCTTTAAGAGTCTGTAGACACCAGAACCCTATGGATACGGCAAGGAAGGTGAGATACACCAAAAGATTGCGATTGATTTTTACCAATCGCAATCTTCTATGTATAAGCTTGAAGAAACTCAAGATTCTGACTACAGTAGTATTTTGCGTCAGTTGACTCATCTTCTCTTATTTTTACTTATTGCTGCTGGAGAGGCTGGTTGTCTTTTGCGTAAACGTAGTTGCGGTCAACCTTTATTACTACATCTTTAGCGATTTCTATAGAGATGTATGGTTCGCCCTCGTTTAGGTTCTTGACTTTTCCGTAGACGCCGCTTGCTGTGATTACTTCGCTACCTATAGTTAGGCTATTACGGAAAGCTTCGATTTCTTTCTGACGCTTTCTCTGTGGTCGAATCATGAAGAAATAGAAGATGGCAATCATAAGGACAAGCATGATAATCATAGACATCCCGCCACCTTGTTGTGCCTGCATTAGAATAAGTGCTGTTGTCATTTTGTTTAATATATAGGTATAGTACCTGTTGTTTTTTAATTAATATTTATTTCTCACTAAGCTTTCATCAACTTGCTTTCGTCACGTAACATTCTTACGACTGCGTCGATGATGCCGTTAACGTAGCTTGCGCTCTTAGGAGTGCTGTACCACTTGGCAATTTCAACGTATTCGTTGATTGTTACAGAAACAGGAATCTGTGGGAAGCTAAGAATTTCAGCAACGGCAATCTGCATGATGATGATGTCCATGTATGCAAGACGGTTGAATTCCCAGTTTTTAACGCAGCGGCTGATAAGGCTTCTGTAGTATTCATCATTGGAGATGCAGCGTGTGAACAAACGGATAGCGAAGTCTCTGTCTTCGTCATCCTTATATTCAGGAATGAGTTCCTGATTTTCACCATTCTCCTCTTCGAATCGCTTGATAGTCTTAAGCACGAAAGTATCCACGATTGCACGGTCATCATTCCAGTAAAGGCTTTGGTCCTCGAGTAAGTCGTCGAGTTCTTCATCCTTCATGATGATGCCCTTGTAAAGCTTGCGCCACAATTCGCGGTCGTCTGCGTATGTGGTGCTCTCCATTTCCATATACTCCTTGTATGTATCGGAGGCAATGATTGCTTCGTAGAGCTTTTTAACGTAGTTAAGGTCGTTATCCCAAGTCTTTTTCATTCTCTGCTTGTAGTCCTCCAACTGTAGGTTAGACTCAAGCTGCAGTATGAACTTATTGTCAACAAATCTTCGGCTTAATTTCTCGTCGATGTGTGCGGCCTGATTAAGTTCTTCCTTGCGCTCAATCTGTGAGAGTGCATATCTGTTGATGGCTATGATAAGCATCAAAAGATAATTATACAGGTCATAAGCCTTAGATAAGCTGAAAAGTAGTTCCTTTTCTGCTGTCTCAATGTTTTTTCCACCGTTCTGATAAAAAGCGTACATTAGTTGTACTACCTTTAGACGGATGAGTGTACGGTTAATCATAATACAAAAATCTCTTTTCTTGTAAATTTGTTCTTTGGTTTCTCAATCCTAAACCAATTTCTGCCTGCAAATATAGATGTTTCTTTTGATTTTATAGATATTTTTTGTTTTTTGTTCACTTATTTTTCAAAAAGAATCATTTTTTCTTGACTAATCGAAATAATTTTCTCAATTTTGTGTCTCGTAAGTTACAACTAAACAATAATTACATTCACAAATGAGCGATTTAGAAAAAGACCTAGTTTATTCTGAAAGTGTAAAAGCTGGAAAGAGAATCTACTACTTCGATGTGAAGCTGAGCAAAAATGGGGATAAGTACCTGTCAATAACAGAAAGTAAAAAGATTGTTGATGGCCCTCAAGACAATCCTCGCTTCTCATTTGAGAAACACAAGTTGTTCCTTTACAAAGAGGATTACGACAAGTTTCAAAATGCTTTTAATAAGGCCCTTGAGGTTGCTAAGGGAGGACCCATACCTGAGGCTGAAGAGTCTAAGGATGTAAATTCTGCGGCTGAGGAAAGCAATAATAGTGGTAATGACCCTTTTAATGTAGAATTGGACTTTTAGTATAAAAAAGGTATTTTTGTAGCTTGATGAAGGCTGCAAATTATCAATACGAAAATAAATGTGGGGAAAACTTTGGTCGTTACAGACTAAAGTTGTAACTTTGCGCCGCTTTTTGAGCAACACAGAAAGGGATTACTCCTTCAAGTGTGATGGCGAATTAAGCATTTATACTTAATTTATAGTAACACAATTAAAAATTAAAAAATGAAAGAGATCACTCTTAATGCTCAGGTTCGTACTGAGTTCGGTAAGAAGGCAAGCCGCGACATGCGTCGTGCTGGTAATGTGCCTGCAGTTATTTATGGTGTAGATAAGGACGCTAATGGTGCTCCAGTAGCTAAGTCTATCTTCATCGCTGAGAAGGAACTTGCTAAGCTTCTCTACACTCCAAACGTTTACATCGTAAACCTCAATGTTGAGGGTACTACAGTAAAGGCAATCCTTAAGGACCTTCAGTCTGACTTCGTTACTGATCACCCAGTACACGTTGACTTCTACCAGATTACAGAGGACAAGCCTGTTGTATTTGAGATTCCAGTTAAGCTCAATGGTCTTGCTGAAGGTGTTAAGGCCGGTGGTAAGCTCGCTCTTAACGTACGTAAGCTTGCTGTTAAGGCTACTTACGATAAGTTCCCAGACACTCTTGATATCGATGTTACTAACCTCGGTCTCGGAAAGTCTATGAAGGTTGCTGCTCTCTCATTCGAGAACCTTGAGATCGTTACTCCTAAGGAGGTTGTTGTATGTGCTGTACGTATGACTCGTGCTGCTCGTGCTGCTGCTCAGGCTGAGTAATCTTCGGTTTAACTGAAAATATAGGGGCTGCGGACTTCTGCAGCCTCTTTTTGTTTTTTATGTGGTTATTGGATTTTTTTACTAAGAATAAAGATTCAGAACTTGACAATAGTATGAAATATCTAATTGTTGGTCTTGGAAATATAGGAGACGAATATGATGGCACACGCCATAATATCGGTTTCCGAAATATTGATGCCTTTGCAAAGGCGCAGGATGCTAAGTGGGAGGATAAGCGTTATGGAGCCGTGGCACATTGTCGTGTGAAGAATGCGGAACTTACTCTTCTTAAGCCTTCAACATATATGAACCTTTCGGGACAGGCTGTTCGTTATTGGATGCAGCAGGACAAGGTGGCGCTTGAGAATGTACTTATTATCGTGGATGACTTATCTTTACCTGTTGGGAAGATTCGTATGCGTGGAAATGGTAGTGCAGGAGGGCATAATGGGTTGAAGAATATTGAACAGCTTCTGGGAACTCAGAATTATGCTCGTATAAAATTTGGTATTGGTAACGATTTCCCTAAAGGTGGACAGGTAGACTTCGTACTTGGCCATTTTTCTGACGAAGACAATAAGGTGATTGACGAGAAGGTTGAATATGTAGGCGAAATGATAAAATCGTTCTGTCTTGCAGGCCTTACGATCACTATGAATCAATATAATAAAAAATAGATTATTTATGGCTGAAGCAAGAATTGATAAATGGCTATGGGCTGCGCGTATATACAAAACTCGTACCATTGCGGCTGATGCTTGTAAGAACGGAAGAGTGACTGTGGGCGGAGTTAAGATGAAACCTTCTAAAATGGTTAAGGAAGGGGAAGTCGTTGACGTAAAGAAAGGACCGATTGTCTATTCTTTCAAGGTACTTAAAGCTATCCAGAATAGAGTAGGTGCGAAACTTGTGCCGGAAGTGCTTCAGAATGTTACTTCTCCTAAGCAGCTTGAACTGTTGGAGATGAACCGTATTAGTGGTTTTGTTGATCGTGCTCGTGGTACTGGGCGTCCTACAAAGAAGGAACGCCGCGATCTTGACGAGTTTATTGAACCTGCATTCTTCGGAGATTTCGATTTTGACGATGACGAGGATTTTGATTTTGACGACGATGATGATTCAAGCGTGAGATATTAAATGAATTTCTAGTGTGATTTTCTTTTGAAGATACGCAGGTGTAATAAAAAAGCCATCAAGGAAACTCCCTGATGGCTTTTTTATGTAATATGTGGGCGTTTATTTACCGAGTTTTGCCTCTGTTGTCTTACAAATGTTGACCACAGTCATCATAGCCTTTTCGAGACTCTGTACTGGACAGAATTCGTGAGGTCCGTGTAAGTTAATACCTCCGGCGAAGATGTTAGGGCATGGAAGACCCATGAAACTAAGTTGTGCTCCGTCTGTACCTCCTCTAATGGCTTGTACTTTAGGTGTCATGCCAGCCTCCTCAATGGCTTGCTTAGCTATGTCGATAATATACATCATAGGCTCCACTTTTTCACGCATATTGTAGTACTGGTCTTTGATTTCCAGTTTAGCTATATTTCCATATTTTTCATTTATGGCATCTACAACATCGTGCATTTCCATTTTGCGACTTTCAAAATATTCGCGGTCGTGGTCACGAATGATAAATGACAGTTGAGCTTTCTCACAGCCTCCCTCGATACTTGTTAGATGGAAGAAGCCCTGATATCCTTCGGTAGTCTCTGGAGTTTCGTTTTCAGGAAGCATCTGGACAAGTTCTGTTGCTACGCGTCCTGCATTTATCATCTTATCTTTGGCATAGCCCGGGTGAACGGAGCATCCTGTGATGGAAATCTTAGCACTTGCTGCATTAAAGTTCTCAAATTCTATTTCGCCGACCTCTGAGCCATCCATAGTGTAGCCAAATTCAGCTCCAAATTTCTTTACGTCGAAGTGGTGGGCGCCCATTCCTATTTCTTCATCAGGATTGAAACCTACGCGAATCTTTCCGTGCTTGATTTCTGGGTGCTGTTTCAAGTAAACCATAGCCTGTATGATTTCTGCTATTCCTGCTTTGTCGTCAGCTCCAAGGAGAGTTGTTCCGTCAGTTACGATAAGGTCTTCCCCCTTGTGTTTTAGAAGTTCTGGAAATTTGGAAGGCGAAGTGACGAGACCACTTGCAAGGGTGATGTCAGAACCGTCATAATTCTTTATTATGCTTGGCTTGACATTTTCTCCGCTGGCATCAGGACTTGTATCCATGTGTGCTATGAATCCGATGACTGGCACATCCTTGTCTGTGTTGGCAGGTAGGGTGGCGTAGAGGTATCCGAGTTCATCAAGTTCGACATCAGAAAATCCTTCGTTGATAAGTTCTTTCTTTAGAAACTCGGCAAAGACCATCTGCTTAGGGGTAGATGGTGTTGTACCAGTTTCCTCGCTTGACTGAGTGTCGAAAGAGACATAATTTAGGAATCGCTCAACTATATCCATATTTTTTATCTTTTAATCTGTTAATCTTCGCTTGCAAACATTGGATCCCAGCATGGAAGAAGAGTTGGTTTCTGTTGTGCTGCTTTAAGAACCTTTTCGCTTGCGTACTTCTTGTTTATTACAAGGCGGAACATATAGTTGTCAAACCACTCGTCTGTCATGATGATGTGTCCTTGATATCCGCTTGCTGCACCCCATGAGTTTTCTACTTCCCATTTTACTGGCTTACCGTTAGCGTCAAGGTCTACGGCCTTAAGAGTCATGGCATGAGTAGAGCCAGAATCGAAAGACTTAATGCGTTGAGCCTTGTTCATGCCGAACTTTACTCCGAAAATTTCCTCGTAATTGAAATTATTAAGGTCAGATATACCAGTCTTACGGTCGAGGAATTTGCTTACGTCGCATGAGAAATACATCATCGTAGAGTCTTTGATGCTGGCGATAGCAGCTTCCTTAATATCGTCCATAGGTACGTTGAGGTAAAGCCAGTTATGTCCGTCGTATGTGTGGCGGTCGTACTGGATTTCGTAAGTCTTCCAGTATTCGCGGCTTGGGTCGTTCATGAGCATGATGTAGTCATTCTGCAGGTCAAGTCCGATGAACTTGTCGTAGAAAGACTTTGGAGTGTATTTCTGTGGCTCGCTGAGGTATTTGCCATTAGCATCTTTTGGAGCCCATGTAAATTCGGTTACAGGTGTTCCAAGTCCAAGTACGAGCATCTTGTATATTTCTGAAAGATAGGCCTGCTTCTGAGCCTGGAGAGCTTTGTCTGAAGCCTTTGCATTCTCGCGGAGTAATAATGCGTCTTCGCGAAGTTTGCGCTTGAGAAATTGTGTGAACTGTGAAGTGTTCTTGGCAGTATAATTATCTGGCATAGCTCCTACAGGTACAACTCCATATTTTGCTACGAGATCTGCTACTCCTGTGAATGTTCCTCCATCAGAAAGAGGGTTTTGGAATAGCCATGTAACGGTCTGGTCATCCATAGGCTTCTTGCGTGTGTCGATGATAGCCTGAAGGAAGAGGTTAGACTTCTCGAGCTGGTCGTAGAAGAAGAGGTAGTTCTGAGATAGCTCAAAAGAGTTGAGCCCTTGCTCGTTAATCATCTTTGAGCGTAGCACATTCATACCTGTGAATAGCCAGCAGCGTCCGCTAGAATTCTGGTCTGTTATTCCTTTTGAAGGGACGGAATTACTAAAGAAAGTATTTTTTTCTGTTTGGTTATCTTGGTTAAGAGCTATTGATGATACGCTGTTTGAAGATAGAGCATTATGAATGACTCTTTCTGTGCCCTTCAGTTTGTTTTCTTTTGCAAATGACTGCAACATGTCTGTTGTGATACTTTGTGCCATAGCCGCTGAAGCCACTGCTGCAAGACTAATTGTGAGAATTGATTTTTTCATATTATAAGTAATATTTTATTGAGGTTTGATAATAGTTAATATTCTGTTTTATGTATTCTTCTTATTTTCCATCCTATGGCCGCTATGAAGCAGCTCATGATTGGGCTGAGGTAGTTGAAGAAACAGAATGGCAGATATGCCATTGTAGGAACTCCAAGTACTGTAGCTTGTGTCATACCGCAAGTATTCCAAGGAATAAGAACTGAGGTAACGGTTGCGGAGTCTTCTGTTGTGCGTGATAATAGTTCAGGAGCATAACCGCGTTCTTTATAAGTGTCTTTGAACATACTGCCAGAAAGAATGATAGAAATATATTGGTCGCTTGTGGACAGATTCATCAGAAGTCCCGTTGATACAGTTGAGGCTACAAGGCTGAAAGTGCCACGAACACAACTTATGATTACTTTAGTGAGGCTCTCCAGCATTCGGCTGGCAGTCATGACTCCACCGAAGCACATGGCGCAAAGTATAAGCCATATTGTATTCATCATGCCGGCCATTCCACCTGTAGATACCAATTCATTTATTGTGCTGTTTCCTGTCTCTACAGCTGTGGAACCATACCATGTAACCATCAGCCCCTTGATAAGGTTCAGAGGTGTGTCTACCGTTTCGTTCGCTACCTCGAGAAGTACATGAGGCTGAAGTATGATGGCGCATATACCAGCAGTTAGCGAAGAGACGAAGAGTGTGATGAGTGACGGCACTTTTTTAGCTATAAGCAGAGCTGTGATGATTGGAACGATAATTGTCCAAAGTGAGATGTTAAACTTGCTTGCTAAACCAGAGGTATATTCTGAAATGTGTGCTGTTTCCCCTCCGTACCAAAATCCTGCCATAAAGAATATAATCAACGTAATGGTGATACTTGGCACGGTAGTGTATAGCATGTAGCGGATATGCGTAAAGAGGTCTGTGCCTGTTGACGATGAAGCCAAAATTGTAGTGTCTGATAGAGGGGAAATCTTGTCACCGAAATATGCCCCAGAGATTATGGCTCCAGCTGTCCATGCAGCAGGTATGCTTAGGGCATCGCCTATTCCGAGAAGAGCAATTCCGATCGTGGCAACTGTAGTCCAGGAACTACCTGTTACTACGCTGACGAGGGCGCAGATAACGCATGAGCTTACCAAAAAGAATTGTGGAGACATGATTTGTACTCCATAATAGATGAGTGTTGGCACGACTCCACTTATCATCCATGCTCCAGACATCATTCCTATAATTATGAGTATGACAATGGATACGGATGCTTGTCCTATTGTGTTTATTATGCTATTCTCAAATTGCTTCCAGGGAGTATTATAAATCCACATGGATAGACATACGCATACTCCTGTCGCAACGAAAAGAGATACTTGATTACCTCCGTCGAGCGCATCGCTGCCGAAGAGATAGATAGTAAGTGATACCATGGTGATCAGTACGAGAAGTGGTATGACTGAAATCCATGGAGATGGTAATTGTACGTTGCTTTCTTTCATAATTGTCGCAAAGTTAATGTTTTTACCATAAACTATATGAATGCGGCGAACAAAATGTTAATTCGTGTGCTAAATTAGTTACTGCTACATGCGGTATGGGATTCTTTATTGCACATTATGATACGTTTTGATGCCTTATGCTGTCTTTGTGAGCCCTATTTATTATTTTGTGTGTCTTTTGATAATTTGGATGGATTCTGGAAGAAATGTACTTGTCCA
>JAILIJ010000164.1 GCA_024695315.1 Bacteroidaceae bacterium | reverse complement strand
CCTACGGTAAAGTACTTACGGTTACCCTTGTTCTGATGCTCGTGGTGATAACCTGCACGCAAGAAGAATTGGTTGTTGTACGCATATTCTACACCTGCACTCCACTGTATCTCCTGTAGTTCCTCCTTAAAACCATTAGGTGCGTCGCTGAAGGATTTGAAGATACCAGTTATAGGTGATACGTTGTAGTATCCTTCGTTGGTGAGCCACTCGGTGTAGTCGCTTGAATAGCTACCGGTAGAAATGGCTGTTGCCTTCTCCTCGGCTGTGAGGGCGGTAAGCTGTTCGTTGACGAACTGTTTGTATGTTGGCATGGTTGGTACCAACAGTTTATTGGCTTCGGCTGCAAAGGTGATGGTGTTGTATTCATCGATAGGTGCGAGCAGAGCGATACCTAGTCTCATGTTGGTAGGTATGAACTCATTGGTGTTACCTTCGTCGAAGGAGATTTTACTACCGATATTACTTATGTTGAGACCCCAGCTCAATTGGCTCTCTCGGTTGCCGATGTAGATATATCCATTGTGGTACATGGCGACATCTGCGGCGAAGGCCTTTCCTGCGCTTGTGCCGTCGCTTTTATCTCCTAGGTCTGAGTATATGAATCGGAGTGCTACAGCAGCAGAGAATGTCTCGCTCAGCATTCTTGAATATGCTACATCGAAGGCCATTTCGTATGGCTTGATGACTGTGGCGTCAGCTGCAGAACTGGTGTACACTTCACCAAGAGAGA
Source organism: Bacteroidaceae bacterium (assembly GCA_024695315.1). Lineage (GTDB taxonomy): Bacteria > Bacteroidota > Bacteroidia > Bacteroidales > Bacteroidaceae > Minthosoma. The sequence goes on along the minus strand of JAILIJ010000164.1, from coordinate 12,101 downwards.
AATAGCGTAGCGAACCAGAAATAGCGTTGTAGTCGCCGAGTCGGTAGTATCCTGTAATGTTGGCGAGATCGATGTCGCTGACGAGTTGTCTCAGCCAAGGTGTGTAGTTGAGTGACACACCTGCCCTGCTGATACAGAATGGGTATTTGGCCGGGTTCCAGTATTGTGAATTTACATCTGGGTCAGTGGCAGCACCAACGTCTCCGAGACCTGCTGATCGTGCATCAGGTGCGATGGCGAGTGATGATACAGCATAGTGAACTGGGTTAAGTTCGTTCCAGTTGTCTTGTGCTTTTAGTGATGATGGTAGCAGAGCTAATATTGCTGCTGCGTTGAGTATTATTTGTTTTTTATTCATTATCTTGTTGGACTTTTCTAAGTGAAGAATGGCCGCTCGGAACGGGGGAAGTAAACGAAAATTTAGAAAATTAGAGGAAAATTTTTGTTTACGGTTGTATTGGTTTCAGCGAACAAATCTTAACTCTTTATTTCAAAAGTTAATTTGTCTTTTGAACTTCTCTCTAACTTCAAAATCTCTAACTCCACTCAATTCAACTTCCAAATCTTATTATTAACTCTTAATTCTTAACTCCCCAAGTTTCTTCCCCTCTAAATCAATAAACGTAGAAATGTTGATTTTATTGTGTTATCAGCACTTTCTTTGTGGTGTGAGTAACCTCTTCATCATTTGACATGTATCGTGTCTTTTGTATGTATGCCCCGCGTGGGAGTGTTATATCTTCGCCTGATGCAATGAGTCGACCGGCGAAGTCATAGTATTCGATAACCTTTTCAAGGTCTTCGATGACTTCGATAGAGTAGTGTTGCTCGCTCATGTTGTTATACGTGTCAAAAGCGCGGATGGTGAGGATATGACTTCCAGCTTCTATGGCAGGGAATGTAAATTCTATCTGTCCTTCGGTGTAGTCACCGGTTGACTGGAAATAGTCGTTGAGGATGTATGTCGTTGATTCTTTACCATCGAGAATAGCTACGATGTCATGTCCCAGTCCATTTCCTGTGGCGTTTATTCCGCTTTCGTCATGCAGGTAGACATATATCGTTGGTGTTTCGTTGACCTTTTGTCCGTCGATGGTTGTTGCGGTATTTACCTTAGTGATTATTTCGGGGCCTACGGTGTCATTTGCCAAAGTGGAGCTTGTGCCGTCAATGATGAAGTCGGTGTATGTTCCGTTAGAGATGATAGACTTATCGGTGTTTACGGCGTATAGACTTATAAGTCCATTTTCTCCGCTGTAGTTATTGTCCAGTGGTACAGGGAAGGAGAATTTGAATTCTCCGTTCTTTATGCTGTCTGTACCTTCGTAGAGTTTTCTTGTGTAGTCATACCATGAGAACAACTCCTCAACAGATGTGTCGATAAATCCGAGATTGTTCTTTTGTGTTATCTTCTCCTGATTATCGAAGATGGTTGGTGCGATTATGCCCTCATAATTTTCTATAATATTTCCGTTGGTGTCTTCTATATGTCCTCCCACGGTGATTACGTCGCCAGCACTTATGGTGTTGTTATCGTTAGATGCTCCTTCCATGGTGTCGATGACTATTTTGTACTGTGCGAGAGGTAGAGAAATGGCTGGGTCGCCCATAAGCACGAAGTGACATTTGTTGGTTTTGCTTCGGCTTGAGTAGCCCTTAATAGTGTTTTTTGCCAACGATATGGCCTGTCCTATGGTAGTTTGTTTTCCGTCCTGTACAGTAAGAACGTTCTTTAGAAAATTCCTATTGAAATCCAGGTTGTAGCTACCGTACACCGTTCTTGATGTTCCGATGAATCCCATAGCTGCTCCGTCGGGGTTGTTGATAGCCTCGACACCTATATTTTCTGTGTTCATGTCGAAAGGAGTGACGTCGCATGCCGCTGTAATCCAAAGTGGAATCTTTGGAGAGTTCCATTCTTGGAAATTGGCAGTCTTGACCACTTGTTCGTGAGAAAGGCAGTATGCTGCTCCGTGTCCTATGTAGTTCATGATTAGTGCCCCCTCGGTCATGGCTTTGTTTATGTCATCGGTGACAGCGGGGTAGGAAAGTCCTGTGGCAGTCTGTTCCTGATTGTAGGAATCCCAGTATATTTTCTTTATTCTAATGTCGGGTTGTACATTCTCGTTTTGTATGACAGTGGCGAGAGTCTCAGCACTCTTCATGTGGTCTTGTGCGTCGGTAGAGTATGAACCGTTAGAATATTCGGTATAGCTATTACCGTCGTCAGCCAATAGGCATATTGTGTTTTGCCATGAGCCTGCATTTTCGTTGTTGATATATGCAATGAGTTTGTCGACAACACCTTTGGCGATGCTTGCGGAAGTGGTAGGTATTCGTCCCACACCAATCATAGCATTTTCCGCTCTTAGATCGCTGCCTCCGTTGTCGCCGAGAAGGGCGAAATATTCTTCGAGAACGTAAGAGTCTGTGTGGCTCCATGAATTATCGGATTCCCAGCATAGCAGATAGTCATCTTGTGATAAGTTGGTCAGTCCCGATGTTATGAATCTATTGTCCCACATACATGCTCCGAAGAGAAGTATGTTTTCTGGAGCTATGGCGCTTTCTCCGGCTTGAGCCTTGTCGTATAGCATCTTCATGAAACGTCGGTATGCTGTGGCATCAGGTGTTCCAGAAGAAAATTCGTTGTACACCTTGTCTGCTGTGACGACGTAGCATGTCATGCCATTTTTTGCTGTATGTGCAGCAGCAAGTCTTTGTGCCTGTTCGGTGAGAGTGCCGTTAGCAGGAACGATGATGACAAGTTGTATGTCTTTAAGACTATGTAGGTCTTGATTTTTTATTGTTCCTACGACTTCAGGTGTAGGAAACGATCCATTGGTATTTACTGCAATATATTTGTCGGAATATATTGCATTTTGGCAAGTCACTTTATATGTCGTTGATGATAGTGAGCCCTTAAGTTCGTATGTTGATTCGGGTGATGTGACGTTCCAAACTGAGGTGTTGGAGTTGCATCCAGTAAGTTCAAAGATTGTTGTTCCAGATGTTTCTGGATAGAAAGTGAGATAAGATATGCCAGAAAGAGAGAGAGGTCTCTGGTAGCATGCTTGAATGTAGTCAAGATGGCCTTTTGTGCCACTACTCATGGAGTGAGTGAGTGTGAGTGCCATAGTCGTTGAGCTATAGTCATTACATGTGACATTGAGTTTGCGTACATCGGCATATTCATAGTCACTTAATGAGCTAAAGGAGCTTTTTCCTAAAGTTTTTCCGCTTGAAGAGACAGAAAGTGAAGAACTGGATGAGCCTGCAGCTCCAAAATTGATTGTTAGGTAGACATCGCTTGTTTCGTTACCTGGTAGGCTCAGAGAGTATGACTTGTTGGCTCCATTGGCATAGTCGTAACTCTCGAAGAATGTGCGTCCACAGTTGAGGAACGAGTATGCGTCGGTTTCAATGATGGAGTGAGCGTAGGTTGTGGTCTGAGTTTGTGTATCTGTACTTTCGTCAGAGCCTGATATTTCAGAGAAAACGGCAGGTGCTTCGGCGTCGTTTTCTGTCAAGAAATAATATACGTATTTGCTATATGGATTGTTGAAATGTGAGAATCCGTTGGATGTGCTGCTTGTGCGCGTCCATTCGGTTGTTCCTGCAGAGTAGAACAATAGGTTGCCCGATGATGCCCCACGGTAGAGAGGAATCTCTATGAGGTCGTCATAGATATTTTCTATTGATGTTTCTGGAAGTACAGGTAGGTTATATCCGTATAGTCGTACGTTGTTGGGATTGGAGAATCCCATGCTCTTAAGGCTTGAATTAGTGAGTTTGTACACACCCTCACTTTCAACACGTATCTTAACCCATTTGCCAGAGGCAAGTACGGAATGTTCTGCGTATTGATTTGTTTGTGCATGTCCTATGTTGGAAAATGCTACTAATAAGGCGAGAGTGTGTATTATCTTCATTTTATTTTTTGTCTTAGTACTTTAGTGTCGCCAATGAATCCTTCGAGTATATCATTTTCTTTTACTGGTCCTACTCCCACTGGTGTGCCTGTGAAGATTAGGTCTCCAGTTTTTAAGGTGAAGAATTTGCTACAGTATGCTATGATTTTGTCAACGCTGAATACCATGTCTTTGGTGAAGCCTGTCTGAACAGTTTCTCCGTTTTTTTCAAGATGGAACTCCAAGTTCTGCACATCTCCTCCGAAGTCATCAATCTTGACAAATTCGCCTACGGCAGCGCTTCCGTCAAATCCTTTGCAGATGTCCCAAGGGTATCCTTTTTCCCTTAGTTTCTGCTGCAGATCGCGTGCGGTAAAGTCGATGCCTACAGTTACTTCGTTGTAGTATCTGTGTGCAAATCGTTCGCTGATATCTTTACCAACGTGTGCTATCTTGACGACTATTTCTGTTTCATAGTCGAAGCGCTCTGCAAAGTCAGGGACGAAGAATGGTTTGTGATCCCTTAGTAGTGAGCTTTCCTGCTTTGAAAAGATGACAGGTTCTGTTGGTAGTGGCTTGTCTGCGTGGAGCTCTTTGTTGTGCTCTGCGTAGTTCATGCCTACAGCTAAGATTTTCATATCAGAATGTTTTTTTGTTCTTTTTCGTTTTATATGTATAGAAACGATTCTTGTTGGCTTTTATTGTAGGAACTTCTAAGTGAAGAGTGAAGAATGGCCTCCAGGACATAGAATTTCCGAATCGAGCGTGGAGAACGAAAATTTAGAAAATTAAAAGAAGTTTTTTGTAAGGTTTGGCGGTTATGAGGTTGTACTTTTTTCCGCGAACAAATCTTAATTCTTAACTCTTAATTCTCAAGATTTCCAAGAATCGTTTATTTTAGATGCCGAACAGACGTAAGATATCGTTTAGGTTTGCCCACAGCATGAGAGCAAGCAAAAGCCACATACCTACTATCTGAATTTTCTCTAACCACTTGTCGTTAGGCTTTTTGCCTGTTACCATTTCGAAGCATGTGATGAGGGCGTGACCACCGTCAAGTGCTGGGATAGGGAGCAGGTTCATCACACCAAGGGCTACGCTGAGGAAGGCTGTCATCATCCAGAAGAGTTGCCAATCCCATACAGGTGCGAAGATTTTACCTATTCCGATAAATCCACCAACGCTTCGTACACCTTTAGATGTGAAAAGGTATTTGAGCTGGTCGACATAGCTGACGATCTTTTCCCAACCCAGTTTCACTCCCTCAGGGAAAGACTCAAAGAAACCGTATTTCACGGTTGTGATTTTGTCTTCGTAAGGGTACTTAGGATAAATTCCGAATTCGAAATTTGCATCAAGGACGGTCTTGATGGTGTCGGTGCCATTCTTGATAAGAGTAACAGTTCTTTGCTTTAGTGAGTCGGAGTGTGTTGACTGATCTGTCAAGTTGTCCTGGAGCAAGAGTGTCTGATACCTAAATTCGTTATAGTTCTTTACTTCCTTATTATTGATGGATGTGATGCAGTCGCCAGCCTTTATTCCTGCTTTCTTGGCTGGTGTGTTATCTAAAACACTGTCGATGACCATAGGTAGGATAGGTTCTGCATAGATAGGTTCTTGGTCGAGCATGTCAAGGAGACTCATATCTTTTGGCATGTCGAGGACGATTTCCTTGCCTTGGCGCAGTACGGTTACTGTCTTAGCGTTGGAGATGTCCTGTAGGTTTTTACCTGCATTCCATGTCTTAACGATTTCATCGTCAATCTTGATGATGATGTCGCCATCGCGGAATCCGTCATCTTTAGCAGCCTGTGAGAAATAGAGTCCGTATTCCATGTCTGTAGTCTTGACGTATGATCTACCCCATGTAAAAAGTACCATGGCGTAGATGACGAATGCGGTGATGAAGTTCATGATTACACCTCCCAGCATGATGAACAGACGCTGCCATGCTGGTTTTGTACGAAATTCCCATGGCTGTGGGTCTTTGTTCATCTGTTCGGTGTCCATAGATTCGTCAATCATACCTGATATCTTCACATATCCTCCAAGAGGAATCCATCCAATACCGTATTCTGTGCCTTCGTATTCGTACTCTCCCTTGTCGTTTTTCGCTACTGGCTTTTTACCAATGAGCTTTCTGAACCAGTTGGAATAAGTGCTGAAGATACTGAATTTATAATCGAAGAAAAGGTAGAATTTCTCCACTCTTGTCTTAAAGAGTTTAGCAAAAAGGAAGTGTCCACCTTCATGAAGAACGACCAGTAGCGATAGTGCTGTTATCAGCTGGCCACCTTGAATGATTATTTCTAAAATTTTTGAGTCCAAAATTACTGAGTTTATATGTGTTGCTACTATTTTATTTTCTTACGTTTAGATTATGCTTGCAGCGTAGGCTCTGGCCTCCTTGTCGGTGTTTAGGTAGGCCTCGAGTGAATTGTCGGTGCTATAAGCAATTTTTTTCATTGTCTCCTCAATGACTTCGCTAATCCTTGTGTAAGGAATCTTGTCTTCGATGAAAGCCCTATTGACGATTTCGTTTGCTGCGTTTACTATACATGGCATATTTCCTCCTTGGTGGAGAGCCTCGTATGCAAGAGCAAGACAAGGGAAACGGTCGGTGTCTGGTTCTTCGAATGTGAGGTCACGTGTCTGGAACAGATCGAGTCTGTTGCCTGAAAGTGTGAGACGCTTAGGGTAGGAGAAAGCATACTGTATAGGCAGACGCATATCGGGTACTCCAAGCTGTGCTTTTACGGCTCCGTCTTCAAACTGTACGGCTGAGTGTATGACACTTTGGGGGTGTACGACAACCTGTATCTTGTCTGGTGTGACTCCAAAAAGCCATTTTGCTTCTATTACTTCAAAGCCCTTGTTCATGAGAGTGGCTGAGTCGATAGTGATCTTTGCGCCCATGTTCCAAGTTGGGTGGGCAAGAGCATCGGCCTTAGTGACAGTCTTCAGCTGTTCCTTGTTGAACTTTCTGAATGGTCCTCCACTACATGTCAAGAGTATCTTGTCAATCTTATTGCCTGGTTCCAGACATTGAAATATCGCAGAGTGTTCAGAATCTACAGGTAAGATCGGAACTTGATATTCTGTTGCTAGTTTGGTGATCAAATCGCCGGCAACGACAAGAGTCTCTTTGTTGGCTAAGGCAATAGTTTTCTTAGCTTTTATAGCAGCTATTGTAGGTTCAAGTCCTGCAAATCCTACCATTGAGGCAAGTACGATATCTACATTTTGGTCTTGAACGACGTCACAGAGTGCTTTTTTTCCAGCGTAAACTTTTATAGGAAGGTCGCTGAGTGCTTCCTTGACTGTGTTATAGTTGTTTTCATTCGCAATAACTACAGCCTCAGGCTTAAACTTGCGAGCTTGTTTTATGATTAGGTCGGTGTTATTGTATGCAGTAAGTACGTATGCTTCATACAGGTCGCTATGTTCCTCAATTACGTCAAGGGCCTGTGTACCTATGCTGCCTGTTGAACCTAATATGCAAATTCTTTTCATATCTGTTTATACCCTTTTGGTATCGTGTATTATAAGTCTAATATACCAAGTGGAAGATCCATAGTCATGGTTTTATTTTCTTGATCGATGGATGCGATAAATTCTTCATGAGCAGGAATCATCACTTCTTCCCCGTTTGATCTTTCGACGATGAATAGCCAGTTTTCGGTGTTGTCATCAATGTCAGTGATGGTTCCGATTTCCTTGTTATTGTCACCGTCAATCATTTTAAATCCTATGAAATAGTTGAGCGATACTTCATCTTCGTCCGATTCCGATACGTATTTATTTTCTAAATATACGTCGCAGTTGACGAGGAATTGTACGGCATCGGCTGAGTCTAAATCTTCAAATTTTACCAATGCAGTAGTGTCGCTTCTGAATCTGTATTCCTCAATGAAGAAAGGTACGAGTATACCGTCTATTTCACAAATGAGATAGTCGGCATCTATTCTGTCGAAGATGTCATCAGTGAAATTGAAATTCACTTCTCCATTTAGTCCATGTGTCTTTGTGATTCGACCTATTTGGTATACGTCTTCTTTTCTAATCATATTTATGAGGCCAATACTTATTTATTTAAGTTTCATTCTTTTTTTTAGCAAGTGAGTTTTGCCGAACTTGCGAAACTTGAGTTATCTATCAATTTATTCGTTTTATATTTGCTCCGAGTGCAGTGAGTCGAGCTTCGATATTTTCATATCCTCTATCAATCTGCTCGATGTTGCTAATGATGCTTGTGCCTTTTGCACTCATAGCAGCGATGAGTAGGGCTATACCTGCACGAATATCAGGCGATGACATCCTTGAACCGCGAAGCTTAAATTGATTGTCGTGTCCGATGACTACAGCTCGGTGAGGGTCACATAATATTATCTGTGCTCCCATGTCTATGAGTTTGTCGACAAAGAACAGTCGGCTTTCGAACATCTTTTGGTGTATGAGTACGCTTCCCTTGGCCTGTGTTGCTACGACGAGAATCACGCTAAGAAGGTCAGGTGTTAGTCCTGGCCATGGTGCATCGGCAAATGTCATGATGCTACCGTCCATATATGATTCTACTTCGTAATGGTCTTGTTGTGGAATGTATATGTCATCACCTTTTCGTTCAAGTTTTATTCCTAGTCGGCGGAAAGTGGCAGGAATGATACCGAGGTCGTCGAAAGACACATTTTTAATTGTCAGTTCGCTTCCTGTCATGGCAGCCATACCAATGAATGAGCCTACTTCAATCATGTCGGGCAGTATGGTATGTTCACATCCGTGGAGTTCCTTTACGCCTTCTATGGTGATAAAGTTAGATGCTATGCCTGATATTTTTGCTCCCATTTTGTTCAGCATCTTACAGAGCTGTTGGATGTATGGTTCGCATGCGGCATTGTATATTGTTGTGGTGCCTTCAGCAAGTACGGCAGTCATGATGATGTTGGCTGTACCTGTTACAGATGCTTCATCGAGCAAAATGTATTTTCCTTTTAGAGTGTGGGCATCAATCTCATAGACTCCACGTTCTGTATTGTGATGGAATTTAGCACCTAATTCTTGAACTCCAATGAAATGTGTGTCGAGTCTTCTTCGTCCTATTTGGTCACCTCCAGGTTTAGCAACACAAGCTTTATGAAAACGTGCGAGTTGAGGTCCAAGGAGCAGTATAGATCCTCGTAGTGCACTGCAACTTTTGACGAAATCCATGCTTGTGATAAATTCCGTGTCGAGGTTGTCAGATTGGAATTGCCAGTCGTTGGCCCCTATTTTCATGACTTTAACTCCCATCTTGCTCATTAGGTTGATGAGATTGTTCACGTCAAGAATGTCGGGAACGTTCCTCATTATAACAGGTTCGCTAGTGAGTAGTGTGGCGCATAGAACTTCTAGAGCTTCGTTTTTTGCTCCTTGTGGGATAATTTCCCCATGTAGTTTATGTCCGCCTTCAATGATAAATTGAGCCATATTAGATATAGGGTGTTAATTTTATTTTTTCTTCTTTTTCTTTGTGATAGACGTAGAAATGAGATTGCTCAACAATTCGCCGTCTGTGACGAATTGGAATTTCTCAGGATCGAGTTGTATCATGTCGTTGGTGTAATCCGCAAGGTCATCAGCAACTTTTGCATCGCTCATGACATCTATATCCCAGTATGCAAGACTACGTTTCATTTGGTTTGCAACTTGTTCTGCAAGCTCCTCCCGTTTGTCTTCATCCTCAATTTCCATTATCTTCTTTGTGAGGGATTCGAGTATTGCACCGTAGTGACGTCGTCTGATTTTCTTTTGTGGATATGGTACTTGCTGACGCTTCTTATCTTCTTCGTCCTCTCGTTCAATCTCAACAGGATAGTCTATGTCTAATTCATAATTTGCTATGCGTGCAAGGTGATTCCAAAGTTTTTGCTGGAAATCTTCTGCATCACCATTTTGTTCCACCATGTCAGACATGGTGCTGATGATGGCAGTTGCACATTTTAATCTTTCATCTCTGTTTTCAATGGACTTACAGTAATCAACCATTTGTTGAATGCCGCGTCCATATTCTGACATGATAAGTCTAGTTCTATCTGTATTGTAATCCACGTTTTGTTGTGTTATTTGCCCTTTTGGACAATATTATTATAATAATTTCTTGGCTTTTGTAGCGACAAATTCCTTGAGGTAGAATGGTTCGAAGTATGCTACGTCTTCAAACTGTTCTGTCAGGAATTTCTTTTCTGCTATTGGAGCCATGTTTTTAGCATCTAATTCCACTCCGTCGATGAAGTGTGCATTAGGGTGCTTAATGACATCCTTACATTTCTCTGCTCCGTTGCCAAAGAAATATATTGGATGTTTGTCAAGTTCTTCTTTGAAAGATTCTTCGTCAATAACTTTAGCTGTGGTGTCGAGTACTGGTTTCAGCGCTCTTGTGTAGAGTGCTGTATATACTTCCATTCGCCTTGCATCTAACATAGGGCAGATGAGTGCATCTTCTGGCAGATCGTCGTTCTTGAGTAGCACTGGTACGCAAAGAATTTGAAGTGTAGGTACGGAAATGAGTTTGAGGTCTTGACCGTAACAGATTCCTTTGGCCATTGATACTCCAATGCGTAGTCCTGTATATGAACCAGGGCCGCTGCTAACTGCTACTGCATCAAAAGGTATAGCATGGCTGTCTGTAAATGACATTGCTTGGTCAACAAATACGCCTAATCTCTTTGAGTGGTTTGTATCTTTTGGTCCTCCCTTCCTTAAATCTTCAAAATTGTTTATCTTAAATATTGTGGCACCATCTTGGCTTACTGCCACACTGCATCCGTCTGTTGCAGTTTCAATATGTAAAATTACTGCCATCTTAATGATATTTATACATAATACGATGCAAAAATACAAATAAAGAACCGTTTCATTGCTAATTTTACCGTAAATTTCGCTATTTTTGCACAAAAATTAAGATTTAACTATATGATTCAGTCTATGACAGGCTACGGAAAAAGCGTAGCAGAGTATAATGGAAAGAAAATTCATGTTGAGATAAAATCTCTTAACAGTAAGGCTTTAGATCTTTCAACCCGTATAGCTCCTCTATATCGTGAAAAAGAGATGGAAATTCGTCAGATTGTAGCTGCAGCTCTTGAACGCGGTAAGGTGGATCTTAATATTTGGATAGAAAAAGATGATGTTGCTACTGTTTCAACAATAAACAAGGATATCGTAACGGGATATTTTAATCAGATCAACGAATTGTCTAATGATTTAGGACTTACTATGTCAAAGGACGGTAATGATTGGATGAAGATTCTTCTTCGTATGCCAGATGTAATGTCTCATACTGATGTTGAGGAACTTACTGATGAAGAATGGGCTGTGGCAAGTGAGGTTCTTAAGGATGCACTTAAAAATCTTGTTGATTTCCGTAAGCAAGAAGGAGAGGCACTCGCTAAGAAATTTACTGAGAAAATCGAAAATATCCGTTCTTATCTTGCAGGAATTGAACCTTATGAGGCTGAACGTACAGAAAAAATTCGTCAGCGCATTCTTGATTCTCTTGAACAGCATATTGGTGGGGAATATGACAAGAATCGTTTGGAACAAGAGATGATTTATTATATCGAAAAGCTTGATATTTCAGAGGAAAAGCAACGTTTGACTAATCATCTTAATTATTTCCTTGAGACAATGAAGGATGGTAAGGGACAGGGCAAAAAGCTCGGTTTCATTGCTCAGGAAATGGGACGTGAAATAAATACTACTGGTTCAAAATCAAATCAAGCTGAAATGCAGAATATCGTCGTTAAGATGAAGGATGAGCTTGAACAGATAAAGGAACAGGTTTTGAACGTGATGTAAATTGGGGGTGTTGCCCTCCGTAACAATCCATAATTGGATGGAACATTTCATGTTTTATCCTTCATTCATAATTTAATTATGCGTATAGGAATTTATGGTGGGTCGTTTAACCCGATACATATTGGCCATACTTCATTAGCTCAGTCTATTATTGATCAGGGACTTGTTGATGAAGTATGGCTTCTTGTTTCTCCGCTTAATCCTCTAAAAAGAAATGATGGAGATATTGCGGATTATGATTTTAGGTATAAAATGGCAGCCTTAGCATGTGAGGATTGTCATGGAATTAAGGTTTCAGACTTTGAAACTCGTCTGCCGATTCCTTCATATACTTACAATACGTTGACGGCTTTGTCT
>JAILIJ010000132.1 GCA_024695315.1 Bacteroidaceae bacterium | reverse complement strand
TCACGCAGGTTTTCAGTAAGAATATCACCTTCTATATATGAGTCGCCGTAATATGCGACGCGTATAGTTCTTTCATGTGAATGTGATAGAGCCTCATAGAATTTATCCATTTCGCGGCTGTCTCCTTCTGCAAAATCTTCAATACCGGTCATTCCTTCAGGTATAGAATCGATGTATACAGGTTTGTCTACCTTTACGGCAGCAGAGTCGAAGTGTGCCACTTCAATACCTTGTGCGCTATCAGCCTTTACTTCGGCAATGATGTTACCTTCAGCATCTAATCGCTGTATGTCGCTAATGATGTTTACTCGTCTTAGTTCTTTTTCCCCGACATGAATTGGGGGAAGATAAAACATCCCCATGAGGGTTACAATTACTATAAATGTGATGACGAAAGGTTTCCAAATGTTATTATTCATTTCTTATTGTTTAATTCTGGATAGGATATACGTGTGTGATATACTATCTTGAGCTTCTCCTTGAAAACTTCTTTTGCTGTTGCTATGTCTTTGAATGTTATGTCGCAGTTACTGAAGAATTTCTCCTGCATTTGTCCGTCTATAATTTTGTCGACTAGATTGCTGATACTTTCTTCTGTATATTCTGTTAGACTTCGTGATGCAGCCTCTACAGAGTCTGCCATCATCAATATGGCTTCTTCCTTTGTGCTTGGATTAGGACCGGGATAAGTAAACAAGGACTGTTCTGGTTCTTCTCCTGGATGTTCGTTTTTCCAAGTTATGTAGAAGTATTTTGTTTTTCCCAGTCCATGATGTGTCAATATGAATCTCTTTATTGGTTCTGGAAGATTATTCTTTTCAGCAAGAGAAAGTCCATTTGTCACATGTGAAATGATAACCTCAGCACTACGTTCTGGAGTAAGATGTTTGTGAGGACTAATTCCTTTTTGGTTTTCAGTAAAGAATACTGGTCTCTCAAGTTTTCCTATGTCATGATATAAAGCTCCAGTACGTACAAGTTGTGAGCGTGCTCCAATTTTTTTTGCAACTTCAGCTGAAAGGTTAGCCACCTGCATGGAGTGTTGGAAAGTACCTGGAGCGATTTCTGACATACGTTGGAGCAAAGGATTGCTTATATTTGATAGTTCCACAAGAGTTACGTCGGATACGAATCCAAATACTTTTTCAAAAACATATAGCAGAGGATATGTAAAGAGCAAAAGTATGCCGTTGACCATCATGTATATGTAAATGCTTCTGTCGAATCGTATTTCATCATTCTGGATAAGCATGAATGAGGCATGTATTACGCAGTATGTTAATGTTATGACGGCAGCAGTTTTTATTATTTGTGAACGCTGTGACAGTTCTCGTAATGTTTGTATTGCCACCATTCCCGTTGCGAACTGTAGAATGAGAAATTCGTATGGCTCTCTGAGGAAACTGGAGATTATCATTACAGTTGCGCAATGGAACATGAAAGCTGTTCGGCTGTCCATGAATACTCGTATGAATATTGGTACCATGCAGCATGGCAAAATCAAAATGTGGTAGAAGTTATGGGCTACCATTGAGCCTGCTACACAGCAGAAGAAGTCCATCAATCCAAAGAGTAGTATTCCGGTACCCACATTTTCGAAATAGTCATTACGGAATAGGTTCATGTAGCTGAGTAGCAATAGGCAAATGAACAGTACGTATGCTATTTGTCCTATCATCTTTAACCTTATGATTGAATCTGCTTCTTTGTATTTGCTTGATTCGCGTACGAGTGACTCAATTATTGCTGCTTTCTTTTCGTCAACAATCTCTCCTCGGTCAATGATTTTCTGTCCGCTTTGCACCATTCCGCTGGCACCAGATATACTTGATAGCATATCTTCAAGTTCCGCCTTTGACTTTTCTTTATCAAAGATTAGGTTTGGTGAAATCAGATCGTTAATATCAAAGTGTTGCATAACAAGTCTTGAGAACTTTGCCGTATCTGCAAACATGATATATTCGTATGCTGAACGTGGCGTAAAAACAAGTTTTGTTACTGTATTTTTAGCATTTCTGTTCTCAACGACTTTTATTGTATATTTATGGTCTTTAAGCAAGCTGTCATATTCTTCAGTAGCGATGATACCTCGACTGTAGACTGAATCGAGCATAATACTGATGTGCTTGATATACAGTGCGGCGTTTGGTCCTGACCATTCTTGAGCTTTGGTCTTGAGTAAACGCTTCTTCATATTTTCATTTACCTTGGTATCGACGCGGTAGTATGGTAGGAAAGCCCTTTTCACACTATCCCTTTCATGCTGAATTACAGAATCGCTTTTATATATGGCGAAAGTAAATGGAGCAATGAGTTGTTTATTGATCCAAGGGTATCCTACTTCGTATGAATAGCCTACGGTTTCGGTACGTGGCATGAAGTATACGATGATAAGAGTAGAAAGCACAACAAGCAGACCTTTAAAAATCTGCTTGCCGTAAACTTTTCGTTTTGCTTGTTTATTATCTTTCATAATGATTTTTTAGACCATTGTTGTTGGCTTACTTCTTCCCTAAAATTAGGGCATGGCGTGTATAAATGTTTACTGCGCAAGAAGGAAAGTCTTGAACTCCTGGAAGTCCTTAGACATAGGGATTGACTGTTTTTGTCCCTTCATGAAAGCTGCCAGTTTAGCAGGAATTTCTATGCTTTCTCCAAGAATCTTGTCAACAGTATCTTTGAATTTTGCAGGGTGTGCAGTCTCGAGGAAGAATCCTGTTTCTCCATCTTTCAGTCCTTCTGCCAAAGCTCTGTATCCGCATGCTCCGTGTGGGTCGCAAACATATCCTGTTTCTGCTTTTACCTGCTTGATAGTTTCTGCAATCTGTTCGTCAGAGTATGTTGCTCCAGCTATGTCTGCACATATTGCTGCGTGATCTTTCTTATAGAGATTGTATATTCTTGCGAAGTTAGAAGGATCACCTACGTCCATTGCGTTAGCTATAGTCTGAACAGAAGGCTTTGGATTGTACTGTCCAGTCTGTAGATATTTGAAGAAAATGTCGTTTGCATTATTTGCAGCTATGAAACGTTTGATAGGCAATCCCATCTTCTTGCCGAAGAGTGCAGAACAAATATTTCCGAAGTTGCCTGAAGGAACGCAAGCCACGAGGTTGTCTGCAAGTCCTTTCTTCTTCATTTGAGCATAAGCATAGAAGTAGTAGAAAGACTGTGGAAGGAATCGAGCCACGTTGATAGAGTTAGCTGAAGTTAGCTTCATGTGGGCGTTAAGGTCGTCGTCAATAAATGCTGACTTTACGAGAGCTTGACAATCGTCGAATACTCCGTCTACTTCTATAGCTGTAATATTTTGTCCAAGAGTAGTGAACTGACACTCCTGAATAGGACTTACTTTTCCCTTTGGATAGAGTACGTAAACGTGTATTCCGTCAACTCCGAGGAATCCGTTAGCAACAGCAGATCCTGTATCACCTGATGTAGCAACGAGAACGTTCACATTTCCCTTGCCCTCTTTTTTGAGGAAATACTGAAGCAGACGTGCCATGAAGCGAGCACCGACATCTTTGAATGCTAAAGTTGGTCCATGGAAAAGTTCAAGGCTATAGATTTTATCAGTCACCTTTACAGCAGGAACGTCGAAAGCCAATGTGTCATAGACTATATTTTTCAAGCTTTCAGCATCCACGTCTTCTCCGAAGAAAGCGTCAGCTACAGTATATGCTATCTCTTGGAAAGAGAGGTTTTCTATATTATCAAAAAATGACTTAGGCAGTGGCTTGATGTTCTCAGGCATATATAGACCCTTATCTTCTGCGAGTCCTTTTACGACGGCCTTTTCGAGTGAAGCAATAGGTGCCTTGCCATTTGTACTGTAATAATTCATATAAAAGTATATATTAATTGTTAAAAGACATTATTTTGAGAAACTGCAATATTTAGTAAATCAAAAGTCTTATTAACTCAGTATATTTAATTTTTAATTAATCTAAGTATGGAAATGAAGTGCAAAAATACTAAGTATTAGTTAAAAATAAAAGTTTTTAGGCATTTCAAATTCTATACGTATTATATTTCTTGCTTTTTAATAATTAGTTGACGTTCATTAGTGCCCTTATGAAGCCATCTTTTTCCAAAGTTCCGTATGAACCATTTTTGCAAGCCTCCTCATCGAATGTCTGTACATTATCAGCTTCGAGTCCTGGAGCATAAATCAAGAAAGGAATAGGCTGATTAGTATGAGTTCTTAGAGCCACTGGAGTAGGGTGGTCAGGAAGTACTGCTATAGCTACTGGTTCTTTCCAGTTTTTCACTTCCTCATAAATAGGGCCTACCATTCTCTTGTCGAGATTTTCGATAGTCATAAGTTTGAGGTCGAGATCTCCGTCGTGTCCAGCTTCGTCGCTTGCTTCGACATGAAGATAAACGAAATCATCAGTTTTCAGCGCTTCTATGGCAGCAGCTGTTTTTCCTTCATAATTAGTATCATACAATCCTGTTGCGCCTTCAACGTCGATACATCTCAATCCAGCATAATGTCCGATACCCCTAATGAGATCGACAGCAGTTATTACGGCTCCCTTTTTAATTTGTGGGAATGTTTCTGGAAGGGTAGCCATGTGAGGTCTGTATCCTCCGGCCCAAGGCCATATACTGTTGGCTGGGTCTTTCCCCTCGGCAATTCGTTGTGCGTTGAAAGGATGCTTTCCGAGCAGTTCCTGAGACTTGATTATAAGTGTGTTTAGCAATTCTGCTGTTTCTGTGGCAGACAATTTTGTATGTTCGCCTCTTTCCTCTGCCTTTTTCTCAGCCTCAGTATCAGGTTGAATAAGAGCAGGTCTCCAAGGTTTCAAAGGAATGTCATGAGGAGGAGTACATTTCAAGTATTTGCTACCTCCATTTATGACCAGCAGATGTCTATATTGAACACCAGTATAAAAATGCACAATATTTCCATATTTAGCTACGATTTCTGGATCGTTAGCCAAAGTCTGTTGTAGATATTTTATCAGTATATCACCTTCTTCTGTTTCCAGGCGTCCGCAAGAGTGGTTTTTTATATGGTCCCCCTCGATGCAGATAATATTGCATCTAATAGCCATATCTCCAGGTTCGAGTTCCACGCCAATACTTGCGGCCTCAAGTGGTCCGCGTCCTTCATACACTTTTTCCTGGTCGTATCCTAAAATGCTTGAGTTTGCAACCTCACTACCAGGATGGAAACCATCTTGAACTGTCTTCAGCATACCTGTTCTTCCGTTTTTAGCAAGAAGATCCATATAAGGAGTGTTAGCATACTGTAGAAGTGTCTTGTTTCCGAGTGACTCAACAGGCCAGTCAGCCATTCCGTCACCTAAAATAATAATATGTTTCATGATGTTCTCCCCTGCCCATAGTGTTGGGCTGCCATCCGATTGGGAGTAGATGGCGTTTGTGTAGTTTGTGTAGCTACGAATTAATTATATGTAAAAATTCTCCACTCGTCCTTACTTGGACGAGTGGACGTCCTTCTGTAGGACGTGAGCTAAATTATATGTTTGCAATAGACATGATGTCAGCAAAAACACCAGCTGCAGTAACGCTTGCTCCGGCTCCATATCCTTGAATGAGCATAGGGTAGTGGTTGTAGCGTTCTGTAGTTATAAGAATGATATTGTTGCTTCCTTCGAGGTCGTAGAAAGGATGGTGCTCGTCGACCTTTTGTAATGATACATTACCCTTTCCGTTTTCGAGTGTAGCGACGAATCTCCATCTCATGTGTTTCGTTTCGAGAACCTTTCTCTCCTCTTCAAATTTTTTGTCTACGCTTGGAAGGTTTTTCCAGAACTCCTCCAATGTGCCGTCGAAGAAAGACTGATCGAGGAAAAGCTGTTTGGTAACATCTTCCTGGCTCAGTTTATATCCTGCTTCTCGAGATAGTATGACAAGTTTTCTTATTACATCCTTACCACTCAAGTCTACACGAGGGTCTGGTTCTGCGTATCCTTCTTCCTTTGCAAGACGTACAGTTTCTGAGAAAGGAATTTTCTCGGAAATGGTGTTGAAAATGTAGTTGAGTGTACCGCTGAGTACAGCTTCAATCTTCACAATCTTATCGCCAGAATTGCAAAGGTCATTAATAGTATTTATGATAGGTAGACCAGCTCCAACGTTTGTTTCAAAGAGGAATTTTACGCCCCTCTGACGTGCTGTAGTCTTAAGTCTGTAGTAGTTGTCATAATCGCCAGAAGCAGCAATCTTATTGGCAGCAACAACAGAAATGTTATGGCTGAGGAAATCGTGGTATAGCTGTGGTACATCGGCGCTTGCTGTACAATCGACGAATACGCTATTAAATATATTCATTCCGATAACTTCCTCTTTGAGTCTGTTCATGTTGCTTGGTTCAGTAGCCTTGATGAAAGAGCGAAGTTTGTCGAGTGAGAAAATATTCTTATCGAGGAACTGAGTCAAGTCTATTCCATTTCTGTCGAAAACGGCATTGTGTCCACTTGCAATTCCCACGATGTTGATTTTTAAGTTTCTCTCCTTCATGAGTTTCTGTTGTTGTCCAGCAATCTGTTCAAGCAGACTAGCACCAACGGTACCTATACCGCAGATGAAGACATTCAGAACTTGGTATTCAGACAAGAAGAAAGAGTCGTGAATGACGTTGAGTGTCTTTCTAAGAGACTTCTTTTCAACAACAAAAGATATATTAGTCTCGCTTGCTCCCTGAGCACATGCAATTACGCTAATACCATTTCTTCCGAGTGTTCCGAAGAGTTTACCGGCAATACCTGGAGTATGCTTCATGTTCTCGCCGACGATAGCCACAGTAGCCAAGTCGCGTTCAAGTTTCATTTTGAACATCGCTCCGAGTTCTATTTCCTTTGCGAACTCGTTGTTCAGCACTTCGCATGCCGCATCAGCATCTTCGTTACGTACACCGATAGATGTACTATTTTCTGAAGAAGCCTGGCTGACGAGGAACACGCTTATTCCATTAGCAGCCAAAGCTGTGAATATACGTTGGTTAACACCTATGACACCCACCATTGAGAGACCACTTACCGTGATGAGGCTTGTGTCATTAATGCTTGAAATACCTTTAATGGCACGAGCCGACTTATCGCTGTCAGCAGTAATTATTGTACCCTTATCCTCTGGGTGGAAAGTATTCTTGATGAGGATAGGTATATTTTTAACATAAACAGGGTAGATAGTAGGAGGGTATACGACTTTAGCTCCGAAGTTACAAAGTTCTGTAGCCTCCACGTATGATAGTTTATCAATAGGATATGCCGTATTGATAACTCTTGGGTCAGCAGTCATGAAACCGCTCACGTCAGTCCATATTTCGAGAACCCTTGCATCGAGAGCAGCTGCGAGTATAGCCGCTGTATAGTCTGAACCGCCTCGTCCCAAGTTTGTTATTTCTCCTGTATTAGCATCTGTAGATATGAATCCACCAACCAGGCATACTTTATGTTTAGCCTTACCACTTATGAAGTCTGTGAAATTCTGCTTTATAAGAGGTACGGAAATTGTATTGCTAAAGAAATTCTTACCTTGTTTTTTCTTTGTTTTGATAAACTCGAGAGAGTTGTACCACTGTGCATCTTCGATGAGTGTAGCAACGATATTGCTGGAGATTCGTTCTCCGAAAGAAACAATAGTGTTACTTGTTTTTTCGCTTAGGTCACCGATGAGAAAGATACCTTGATAAATACCTTTCAGTTGTTCGAGCAAAGTGTCTACAGTAGAAAGAAGCTTTGTTTTCTTATCCTTATCAGTAATAATAGCTTCAATCATGTTATGATGGCGTTCCACCATCTCGTTATATGAGGTGAGGTATGTGGTGTCCCCGGTGACTGCAAGCTTTGAGGTGGCGATGAGTTTATCGGTTATTCCACCAAGTGCTGACACGACTACAACTACGGGCTCGTCGCATGCCTCTACAATTTTCTTCAGATTAAGAATGCTTTCTACGGAACCTACGGATGTTCCGCCAAATTTCAGTACTTTCATTTTTAGTTATAACTGGATTTGAGTTTAGCGGCAAAATTACTCTTTTTAATGTAAACGACAAAGGCTTTTTTAGGAAATAGCCATTATTGAGTAATAAATTAAAAGTAAATGACACTATTTTAGTGTTATTTTGTCATCATTATTACATCGGGTCTACATCATAATAAATATTTAGACCATGTGCAACGGGTTGTTGCAACATTTGGGATTGTATAGCAGTAAGGGCGTTTCTTACCTTTTCTGTTGATGCTGTAATCTCTATTTTTATCATTATTTTTCTTATGTACATAGACTGAATCCTTGCTACAGGTGGACAGTCTGGTCCAAGTATTCTGTCGCCAAACGATTTACGTAGGAGTGCTGCCATATCGTCTGCGAGGTGTCCTATTAACTGGTTGTCCTTATGTTTGAGGTAGACATTGATAAGTCTATAAAAAGGAGGATAGTGGAAGTCCTTTCTTTCCATCATTTGATTATAGAACATATTCCAGTAGTCATTTTCCACGATTTGCTTTATTATGTCAGAATCTGCATTTCGTGTTTGTAGAAACACTTGTCCTTGTTGGTCTTTTCGCCCTGCTCGTCCTGCCACTTGTGATAATGTATGGAACGAACGCTCGTAGCTTCTGAAGTCAGGTTGGTTGAGCATTGTGTCTGCGTCAAGTATTCCGACAATACTAACATTATCGAAATCAAGGCCTTTGGTTACCATTTGTGTTCCGATGAGAATGTCCGCTTTATGTTCAGCAAAGTCGTTGATGATATTCTCGTATGATGTTCGTGAACGTGTAGTATCGAGGTCCATTCTCAGAGTTGTTGCCTCAGGAAAAATCTCTTTTATCTGATCTTCCACCTTCTCTGTCCCGAGTCCTTTGTTGATAAAGTTTTTTTCGCCGCATGCAGGACAGCATTCAGGTAGGGTGTAAGTATTGCCACAATAATGGCAAGTAAGCTGATTATTTTTTTTGTGGTAAGTTAGGCTTACATCGCAATGTTCACATCTTGGCACCCATCCACAGTTTTTGCACTCTATGAAGTTTGAGAATCCTCTTCTATTTTGAAAAAGAATGACTTGCTTCTTATTTGTAAGTGCCTCATTGATGGCATCTATCAATACAGGTGAGAAAGCCCCCTTCATTAGTTTCTTACGTCTCAGTTCCTTAATGTCAACGACATGTATGTCAGGTAATTTGACGTTTTTGTATCTTTGATTAAGTTCCACGTATCCATACTTTCCCTTACGAGCGGCATGGTAAACTTCAAAACTTGGGGTGGCTGTTCCGAGAAGAGTTTTTGCACCATACATATTAGCTAATACGAGAGCGGTATTTCTAGCGTGGTATCTTGGTGCTGGTTCTTGTTGTTTGTAAGAACTTTCATGTTCTTCATCCACGATGATAAGTCCCAGATTAGTATATGGGAGGAAAATGGATGATCGTACACCGAGAATGAGTTTGAATGGTTCGTTGCTTATTTGTTTTTGGTAGACAGCAACTCGTTGTGCATCAGTGAACTTAGAATGGTAAACACCCATGCAGTCTGAGAACACTTTTTCCAATCTCTCTGTTATTTGAGTGGTAAGTGCTATTTCTGGTAGCATGTAGAGAACCTGTTTCCCCTCGTCAATATATTTCTTTATGAGATTGATGTAAATTTCAGTCTTTCCGCTTGATGTCACACCATGCAAGAGTGTGGTATTATGACTTTTAAAAGACTCTTCAATTTCATCGAACGCTTTCTGTTGAGCTTCAGAAAGAGAAGATACACATTTCTCGTTATTGAGAAATGTGTCATCTTGAGCAAATAAGTTTCTTCTTCGTTTATTCTTTTCGCGTATAGCATTTTCGTCCTTAGGTTTAAGTCCCCCAGGAAGAGCCGCCTTGTAAATTTCACCTATAGTACAGATGTAATAACTTGCTATCCATTTCCATAATTGTAGTTGTTTTTCAGTAACGATAGGCGTTGTATCCAGCAATTCGTTGATAGATTTTATTTCGGGAAAGTCCGGACGTTGGTCATGTACTCGTGCAACTATTGCCGTATAAATTTTCTTTGTACCAAAAGGCACAACAACGCGACACCCTCTCTTTATGTTGTCCTCCATGTTTTGTGGAACGGCATAAGTGAAGGTGTCGTGTAGTGGAAGTGGAAGTATTACGTCTGCGTATAGCATCAGAATAAATAAGTGAAATGAATCTGTTGAGTATTATTTTTGAAGTTGAAGTCATCTGTTAGGCTTGATACTCCTTTTACTTCGGCTGTATTTCCGCAAGCTATATTATAAGTGTATCCTAATCGTACTCTGCCGAGTACTGTCACGCCTGCTCCTATGTTCCATGAGAACTGAGAAGACTTTAGAGTGTAGCTATCTTGCAGTATATCAGTATCTCCGATATTCCATGAGAATTGTGGACCGGTAGCGAAATATATGTTTGACATTCGTCCTAAGCCAATCATATATTTGACGTTAATAGGCAAGTCTATGTAGTGCAGAGACTCCTTTTCTGTTGTTTTACCGCTCTTAAATTTCACATTCTTATTGTCATACAGTACTGCTATATCAGCTCCCAGACCAGGGAAAGGAAGGTCAATATCCATCTGTGGTCCTAAAAATATACCAGCACGATTTGTTGCAGTTGCAACATCTTCATTGAAACTAACTTTTGAGATGTTTATACCTGCTTTTAATCCGAAACTTACTTGTGCTTGTGACGGTAATGTACAGGTTAAAGCTGTCATGAGTGCAATGATAATTTTTTTCATATTTTACTGATTTTAAGATTATGTGAATATGTTTGTTGAGAGAATTGTAAGGTGATTTATT
>JAILIJ010000118.1 GCA_024695315.1 Bacteroidaceae bacterium | reverse complement strand
CCTACGTTTCGACATAATAGTGACCAGCCATTTGGATGTATGGTTTTCGATTCTGTCATGAATAAGTCGTTGCCAAAAGGATATGATGTGACCCAACATTCCCTAACAGCTATAGAACAGGAAATGGACAGTACTGGTAAGACTAAAAATGTATTACTTGTAGGGAAATATATAAGTTTTTCAGAGAAGGATATTAAAGCCATAAAGAGGCTTCTAAATAGAGGAGCAAAGGTAATGCTTATAGGATCGTCTCCTGATTATATTCATGAAGACAAATATGATTCTCTTTTTATTTCTTCTTTTGGAATGTATTTTTGGGGAGACTACTATTTTGATAAAAGGGGGCTTATAAGTAGTTTAGAGGGAAAAACATATATGAACGACACGGTTGTATGGAATAAAGGGGTGAATGCTTATCCTAAATGTACATATATATATAGCTCTTCCTTGAATTCTTCAAGATTAATAATTGAGGATTCTGTAAATGTAAAGCCTGTTGTCTGTTATTCTTATGAATTATCTTGGTCCACGTTGATTGGTGTACGAAAATATGGAAAAGGACAGCTTATACTTGCAGGTACACCATTACTATGTACAAATTATGGCGTGCTAAACAAAGATACGCGTGGGTTGGTGTTCCGAATTATGTCGCTTATCTCAGATAGGGAAGTCGTAAGGACAGAAGTCTTTTCTCCTGGTATATATGATGAAGATACGTATGTGCAAAAGACGCCTTTAGATTTAATAAAATCCAATAAGCCGCTTCTATGGGCTTGGCGACTTATGATACTAACTTTGTTCGTATTCATAATATTCAATATGCGCCGCCGTCAAAAAGTTATTCCTGTTATTGAACGTCCGCGCAATCATAGCCTAGAATATATTAAACTTGTAGGAACATTATTTTATCAGAATCATGATAATGCAGATCTTGTACGCAAGAAATTCGGTCTTATGAAGGATGATATTCTAAAGAAGACTGGCATAGACTTAGGAGATGAGACTGTCGAATTGGAAGATTATGTAATGCAACTTAGTCATAGGACAGGATTGGATAGCGGAGAAATCCGTTCTATTCTTGTAAGAACTCTAAATATAGTAAATAATACAAACAGTTTGGTTCCACCTGATAAGATGGTAAATCTAATAGATGGAATGAATGAGATACAGAAGAATCTGTAATGTGCGTATTTAATTTATTATAAATATTTCATAATAATTAAGAATAAAAAATAAAGATAATATGGAAGAATCACGTATGGATATTGCTGAAATTTCAGATAAGGTTCAGCAGATGAAAGATGAAATAGGGAATATTATAGTTGGCCAAAATGATGTGGTCGACCTCGTTATGACTTGTGTTTTAGCCGATGGACACATTCTTCTTGAGGGTGTACCTGGTGTGGCAAAGACATTCTTGGCTAAAATCATAAGTAAACTTATAGATGCAAAGTTCTCACGTATTCAGTTTACCCCGGATCTTATGCCGAGTGACGTGTTGGGAACTACAGTTTTCAATATGAAGACTTCTGAGTTTGATTTTCATGCAGGACCTGTATTTGGTAATATGATTCTTGTCGATGAGATAAATCGTGCTCCAGCAAAGACTCAAGCTGCCTTGTTTGAGGCTATGGAAGAAAGACAGATAACGGTTGATGGGGAAACTTACAAGATGGATTCTCCATACACGATTATAGCTACTCAGAACCCAGTAGAGCAGGAAGGTACGTATAGACTTCCAGAAGCTCAGCTCGACCGTTTCATGATGAAGATTTCTGTAGGTTATCCTAATGTTGATGAAGGACTAGAAATCTTGCGCCGTCATCAGCAGAAGGCGAATTTTACTGATATAAGTTCGCTTTCCCCTGTACTTACAAAAGAAAATGTGCTTTATCTCAGACAGCAGGCAGCAAATGTTGTGATTGACGACTCTCTATTGCGTTATATAGTTGAGATTGTTGAGCAGACACGTATCAGCAGAGCCGTATTCCTTGGCGCTTCTCCACGTGCTACGGTAGCAATTCTAAAGTGTTCAAAAGCCTATGCAGTAATAAACGGACGTGATTTTGTTACCCCTGACGATATTAAGTATATTGCCCCTTATGTCTTGCAGCATAGGATAATACTTACGGCTGAGGCTGAGATGGAGGGTTATACTCCAATAAAGGTTGCTCGTATGCTAATTGATAAGGTTGAGGTTCCTCAGTAATGTTAAATTTGACATAATGTTTATAAACAAAAGACTATACATAGTTGTTGCCGTTATTGTTGTCTTGTTGGCAGGCGGATACTGGTGGAATTTGCTCTTTCCAGTAGGTCAGGTATGCCTTTTTGCATTCCTGACAGCCCTTGTAGTGGATATATATCTTCTGTATTCTACTAAGGATGCTATAAAGGTTGAACGTTTTTGTTCTGACAGGTTTTCTAATGGCGATGAAAATGATGTCCGTCTTGATGTAGAAAGTAAATATAGATTTCCAATAAGCCTGGAGATAATTGATGAGATTCCAGACATATTTCAACGAAGAGATGTGCTTTTCTATTTACAGATGGATAAAGCTGAGAATGTGGATGAACCTCAGAAGTCATTTGTCAGATATATGCTACGACCAACTGAGAGAGGTGTCTATCGTTTTGAACATATTCGTGTCTTTGTGTCTACAAGAATCGGACTTATCGCAAGGCGTTATACTTGTGGCGAACCAAAAGATGTAAAGGTCTATCCTTCATATCTGATGCTCACAAAATACGAACTTCTTGCCATTAGTAACCGCCTTACAGAATTTGGTGTTAAGAAAATTCGTAAGGTTGGTAATAATACCGAATATGAGCAGATTAAGGAATATGTCAAAGGTGACGAATATAGGCTTATAAACTGGAAAGCTACGGCACGTCAGCATAAACTTATGGTGAATGTCTATCAGGATGAACGTTCTCAAAATATTTATAATGTGATAGATAAGGGTAGAGTAATGCAGCAGAGCTTTAATGGCATGTCTCTTCTTGATTATGCCATAAATGCCTCTCTTGTATTATCCTATATAGCCGTAAGACGAGATGATAAGGCTGGAATTGTGAGTTTCAACGAGGAGTTTGGTACTTATGTGCCAGCTTCTAATAGGCCTAACCACATGCAGACTATTCTTGAGGCGCTTTATCATGAGAAGACAACATTTGGAGAAACAGACTTTTCGGCACTTCTTGCAAATGTGAATACAAAAATAAATAAACGTTCACTCTTGATTGTGTACACTTCTTTTGCAACCGTGGACAGTATGAAAAGACAACTGCCATACCTATTGCAACTCAACAAAAGGCATAGGCTTCTTGTTGTGTTCTTTGATGATATAGAAATCAAGAAATATGTAGAATCCAAGACTGATACCTTAGAGGAATACTATCGACATGTTATTGCTGAAAAGTCTATAAGCGAAAGAAAACTTATCGTTTCTAAGTTGAAGGAACATGGAATATTAAGTCTTCTAACAACTCCAGAACAACTTTCTGTAGACGTGATAAATAAGTACCTTGAATTAAAGCAAAGGGGAATGTTGACATAATAGTCATCTACAGCATGGCGGAATAAGAAATCAATCTTATTGGAAAAAACATTTTGTTACTTAAAATATATAAATAACATCATTTTGACAATTTGAATGTTCCGAAAAAGATACGAAGGTGTTCCGAAGGTAAAACGAAGGTAATTCGAAGGGTCATGAAGAAACATTTAGTAAGATAATTGTGGAAGATGGGTGACATTTGATAAAGAAGGTACAATTATAGTAATATAGCGAAGGGTAAGTGTGGGCTAAAATATCTCATAACTTATTCTTCGCTTTTTATTATACATTTTTTATGATATTCTATAAATTGTCGTATCTTTGCAGAAATCAAATATCATCATATCTTGAAAAAAATATTCTATATACTTATGCTGACAGCTCTTCCTATGACCTCTAATGGGCAGGGAGTAGCAGATTATGTCGATACAAGAGTCGGAACGGCAGCGAGCATTACCAAGACGGCAGGAATGTTTGGCTCTGGTACAGAAGAGTATGCTCACACGTTACCTGCTGTCCTTTCACCTTACGGAATGAATTTCTGGACACCTCAGACACAATGGACAGAACAGAAGGGAGTGTGCCCTTATCTCTATAGCCATGACAGAATCCAGGGTTTTCGTTGCTCACATTGGATTGTAGGTGGATGTACTCAGGATTATGGATCATTTACAATTACTCCTACCAGTTCACTTAATAAGTATTATGCTAAAGGGAATGTATATTCTCATGAGAAAGAAACGGCAAAGCCTTATTATTATTCCGTAGATATAGATGAGGCTGGAGTACGAGCAGAAATGACGGCCACTCAGAGAGCAGGAATTTTTCGGTTTACTTATGAGAATCCCGATTCTATGTATCTGCTGGTAACGGTAAATTCAGACGAGTATATGGGAACTTTGAAGTTCGATTTCGAAGGTAGGCGAAATACGATATATGGGCACAATCCTATTCATAGAATCTATCAAGGATGGGGAGAACCAAGTGGACATGCTGGCTATTTCTTTTTGAATAGCAATACGGATATAGTTGAGAAAGGAAGAATAGACGACAGGACTGTCTGGGTAAGATTTAAACCAAGTAAGTCATCCGTTATAGTCAAGGCCGCAAATTCTTTTACTGGATATACTGGTGCTGTGAAAAATCTGCAGAGAGAAATTCCCGATTGGAACTTCGATCTAGTGTGTAAACAGCTAAAGGATGTATGGGAAAAGAAATTATCGCAGGTGGAGATTACTACAGATGACAAAGATGATAAGTGTAAGTTCTATGGGGCTATGTATCGCTCGAGTTTCTTGCCTCATGACATAAGTGATGTGGATGGTGCCTTTCCTATGTTTGCTAACGGTAAGAAAGTGGAAAAGGGCGAATCAGCATCTTATTACGACGATTTCTCCATGTGGGACACATATCGTGCTCAGCATCCTCTTTTGACCATTCTTGAACCGAAGCGTGATGGCGAAATGATGCAATCGCTTGTGACAAAATATGAACAAGGGGGATGGATGCCTATTTTCCCTTGTTGGAATTCCTATACAGCTGCCATGATAGGCGACCATTGTGCATCCGTTTTTGCCGATGCCTACGTCAAAGGAATACGTAATTTTGATGTAGAGAAGGCATACGAAGGTCTTAGGAAGAACGCTTTTGAACAACCTGCCACGTATGAAGAATATAAGAATGGCATGGGACGTAGAGCCTTGGATTCGTACATGGAATATGGATATATTCCTTTGGAAGATTCTGTCAAGGAGGCTTTCCATCAAAATGAGCAGGTTTCTCGAACACTTGAATACGCATACGACGATTTTGTATTAGCTCAGATTGCAAAGGGGCTTGGAAGGAAGAAAGACTATAAAGAGCTAATGCGAAGAAGCAAGAATTATACGAATGTGTTTGATACTCGTACAGGTTGGGCTAATGGACGACGAAAAGATGGTACTTTCGTTAATCCTTCGGATATTATCTATATCAAAGAGCCTGAGAAGCATCCAGAAACCCATTTCTTGACTCCTACAACGTTCTCTACGTTCATTACGGAAGGTACTCCGGTACATTATTCGTGGTACGTACCTCACGACGTTCAGGGGCTTATCAAATGTATGGGGGGCAAGAAAGCCTTTGAAGAGAAACTGGACAGTATGTTCCAGGGACTTTATTGGCATGGCAACGAACCTTGTCATCAGATAGCGTATATGTATGATTTTATTGGACGACAGGATAAGTGTGCTAAGGCCGTTAGACAAGTGTTGGATACAGAATATCTAAATGCACCAGGAGGTTTGAGCGGAAATGATGATGCTGGGCAGATGTCGGCATGGTACATCTTTTCTTCTTTAGGATTCTATCCTATATGTCCAGGAACGCCTTATTACTACCTTGGATGTCCAATATTCAAAAGGGCTGATATCAAGGTGGGAAAGGATAAGAGATTTACCGTAGTGTGTTATGGAGAACTTGATGACTCAACGGAGATTCGCGCGGTAAAACTTAACGGCAAGACACTCAAACGTAATTATATTTCTCATTCTGAAATCATGAATGGAGGAGTGCTTGAGTTTGAAATAGAATAATTATCTTAGTGAGTTGGAATTTAACATATTTTATTGAATATTTTCGAGTCATTTACTTATCTTTGTAAAAATAATGAATTTAGAAAAATATATGAAAAGATTTATAGTTTTTTTTGTGTCAACAATACTTTCTTCCTGTTCCATATATGCAGAAGGAGTATATAACGTATTGAAGTTTGGAGCTAAGGGCGACGGGAAGACGGATGATGCTGTGGCCATACAGAAGACTATAGATAGATGTTCGGAAAGTGGGGGAGGTCAAGTTGTTTTTCCTACAGGACATACTTTTCTTTGTGGCCCTGTAGAACTGAAATCTAATATTGATTTTCATGTCGAAACAAATGCTGTGGTAAAGTGTAATCCTGATGAGGCTATATACCATCTTAGTGCCTTTGGAGCAAATGAGGGCGAGGGAATGATGTGGCTCTACGCTAAGGGAGCTGAGAATATCTCCATTACAGGAAAAGGTATGATAGATGGTAGCGGAGTGGATTTTATGGGGAAGGAACTGCATGATTCTTACGAGTTGAAACCGCTAAACGGACCATTTGACCCACGTCCACACGTTCTTACTCTTATAGATGTAAAATGTCTGGCTATCCGAGATCTTACGATCGGTAACGGGGCTTACTGGACTGTTCATCTCATAGGCTGTTATGATGCGGTAATCGACGGCATAAGTCTTATGAATAATCTGAAAATTCGAAATGGTGACGGAATAGACCTTGACCATTCTCGTAAGGTACGAATCTCTAATTGCTTCATAGAGAGTGGAGACGACTGCATCTGTTTG
>JAILIJ010000100.1 GCA_024695315.1 Bacteroidaceae bacterium | reverse complement strand
AGAATCTCCCGTAGCCTCAGCCTGAATAGCATCTCCCTTAACTCCGGTAACAGTAATAGTTCCTCCATTCATCTTGAAATACTGTCCTGCATGAATACCGTCTTTTGCTGCAGAATTGACAGTTATTGAACCTGCAGTCTTTTTCACAAGCAAATATTCCTTAGTAGAGATTCCATGCTTAGCATTACCAATAAGATTCAATGTTCCTGCACCGCTAATTTCCAAATGACCTTTAGTATAGAATGCCGCTTTCTGATCGTTGTCTGTAATACAGTCGCTCAAAGTATTTACGGTACCTTCAGCAAGTTCCAAAGCTATACGCTTTCCGTCTTGAATGTTTATTGCTTCAGCCGTAGATCCAGTAAGAGTAAGACCGTTCAAACGTACTGTAGTCTTATAACTTCCTGAATAGACAAACGAGCCACTAGTACTCAATCCAGAGAGCACAGTAGTAATTTCTCTATCGGTAATTGAATTGACTATCGTTACATCCGCTCCAGTCACAGTAGCTATGATTGTGCCGTCTGATGGCAAAGTGCTGACCTTAGCCGAAGTTCCATTATATGTAACGTAGATTGTATCATTAAACGTTTCTTCTGTCAATGAAGCTGGTTGGCTGAATGTTATCGAATCACAGTCACTCGTAAGATCTATCTCTAAACCGTCAACGATACTCTTTACTGTATATTTTCCATCTTTGCAGATATATATATTCTGCGCTTCAGTTTCATAACTACTA
Organism: Bacteroidaceae bacterium; assembly: GCA_024695315.1. GTDB lineage: Bacteria > Bacteroidota > Bacteroidia > Bacteroidales > Bacteroidaceae > Minthosoma. The sequence continues at coordinate 1,408 of JAILIJ010000100.1, read as the reverse complement.
CCTATCATCAAGACAGATAATAAAAATAATATTTTATAAAATTTCATAAATATAAAGGTTACAAATAAAGTACAGTTAATTGATTGTTATGTATGCTTATACTTAATTAGATTATTATTCGCTTTTTTAACTCAAATTTGAAATATGACTTTGCAAATTGTAAATAGTTTAATGTTTTTTAGTTTATAAAGGATATTTTTGGGTAACTTTGCATCGTTTTTTGATAATAGAAAAAAAACGAATAAGATTTTCATCAAGTAAACATTTATATGGTAGAAATATTAGGAGTACTCGTTTCTTTAGACATATTTAGCGAAATGTTTTGCTGTGACCTCACAAAATGTCATGGTGCTTGTTGTGTAGAAGGTGATGCGGGTGCACCTGTGAACATGGATGAAGTAAGTGAATTGGAAGATGCTTGCGATGTCATTTGGAAAGATCTTCCTGCTAAAGCCCAACAGCAGATTGAGGCAGAAGGTGTTGTCTATCCAGATCGTGACGGCGACCTGGTGACTCAAATTATCAACAACAAGGACTGCGTGTTTGTACGATATGACAACATCTCTACCGACGGCGGTAAGACCAAAGGTCCTCGTTGTGCTCTATGTGCCATTGACAGCGCTTTTCGTGAAGGACGCGTAAAATGGCAGAAACCTATCTCCTGTGCTCTCTACCCTATACGTATTAAGGAGATTGGTGGCAGTCCTGCTCTCAACTATCATCGATGGGATATTTGTAAGCCAGCCCGTGAACTTGGCAAGAAACTCAACCTTCCTATCTACAAATTTCTCAAAGAACCTCTTATTCGCCGCTTCGGACAAGAGTGGTATGACGAATGTTGTATTGTTGCAGAGGAACTGAAGAAAGCAGGATATATCTAAAAAAGAAAAGATCCAAAGAAAGACGATTTATTTATTTTTCCATATAGGCTAATAAGTATAGTGAGACTATGACTTATAGAAAGCCTAAAAACGTAATATTACTGTCCGCTAAAGCTTTAACCCTTTAGCGGACTTTTCATGCAGAACATTTTATTCATTAAAGCAGAAGAATTTCTTTATTCCTGCTGAACTTCACAAAAAATTATGCGCACAAATGGAAGAATTACTCATAATTAAATGGTATCACACTGCAATGATGTGTATGATACTTTTGCAGTAGGCTAAAATCTGAAAGGCATTCAAGTCCGTTCAAATGATGCAAAAACGAAATGCACAAAATTATTTGTTTATGATTATGTCTCGTCTTTTCTTAAAAATAATACTTCACAATAATAATGTTTGAGCAGTGTTTGAGCGGTGCTCAAACACTGCTCAAACGGTGATTTGGCAAACAGAATCTGTTAGCATTTTTAGTCGTAAGTTGTAATGAGGCATTTAATGCAGGATAATTCTTTCATTCGAGCGCA
>JAILIJ010000087.1 GCA_024695315.1 Bacteroidaceae bacterium | reverse complement strand
TACGAGAAAGTCGTTCCACTTTGGCCATTGGCCGGTTGGGTAACAAGTCTAAGCATGATTACATCATATGCAGTTTTCTCATATATGTTTTCTTCGAGCATAGCAATCATTTTAGCGCTACTCACTCGCGTGCTTATAACTGGTGCACTTCATGAGGACGGACTTGCCGATTTCTGCGATGGCTTCGGTGGAGGTACGTCAAAAGACCGAACATTAGAGATAATGAAGGATTCACATATTGGTACATACGGGGTATTGGGACTTATATTCTATTTCATAGTAATATATAATCTATTAAATATCATTACAATTTCATTTAGCACATATAACGTTGTATCGCTCTCACAAGAAACATTTTACTCTCATTGTGAAATCATAAAGGTAATGGCCGTGACATTCTTTTCTGCTGACGTAATGAGCAAAGCCGTCAGCTCTACAATAATAAATGCCCTGCCTTATGCTCGCAAGGAATCAGAGGCAAAGAACCGGCTTATATACGCTACCACACCAACAAGCGACAAGATAGCTACTCTATGCTTAAGCCTACTGCCATGTTATATTATTATTTACCTATTTACTCCCCAGCTGACAATACCTTTCTGCTTTGCCCTTATGATAACAATGCTTACTCGTGTCATACTTGTACAAGTCATGAAAAAGAAGATTCAAGGTTATACAGGCGACTGCTGTGGTGCCATGTTCCTATTATGCGAACTAACATTCTATGCTTCGTTTTACGTATTCATAAATGTTTTATCACATTTTGTTATGACACCTTCAATCTAAGCATATTCTGCTCTATTCAGAGTGTCCCCTATCAAGTCTACTACAAATTAACATTTAAAGCAAAAACGAAATGCACAAATTATGTGTGTTTGGCATAAATTTTTTCTCCCGAAAAAGTAATACTTCACAGTACCATACGGATGGTACTCCAGTACTTTGCGAAAAAAACTGCAGTACCATGCGCAAAGTACTGGAGTTTTTCCCGCAGAGTACTAAATCATACTCTTAAATGGCTTTTTGTTTAACGAGCAGAAAAAATGCTCTTCTATTGAAAAAATAATAACAAACACAAAAGGTCGGGTTCCAATTTGTAGATAATGGAATCCGACCTTAGTGTTTGGATCTGTCAATATAAAAAAAGAGGATGTATCAGTAGTCTGTCTAAGACTTTTGATACATACTCTTTTTTACTTTTATGATGATTATATCATATCCACTTGATTAGAGTGGCATATTGCCATGCTTCTTAGGTGGGTTGCTCTGGTTCTTGTTGCGAGACATCTCAAGAGCCTGAATGATACGGATACGAGTATCACATGGGTTGATAATCTCATCAATATAACCAAGCTGTGCTGCTGGAAGAGGATTAGCGAACTTAGCACGGTACTCCTCAATCTTCTGTGCACGTTCCTCTGGAGTAGCCTTGCGGTAAAGAATGTTACAAGCACCCTCTGCACCCATAACAGCGATTTCTGCTGTAGGATAAGCAAGGTTTACGTCAGCACCAATACACTTACTATTCATCACGATGTAAGCACCTCCGTAAGCCTTACGAGTGATAAGAGTAATCTTTGGAACTGTAGCCTCTGCAAATGCGTAGACAATCTTAGCTCCATGACGGATAATTCCGTTGTGCTCCTGCTGAACTCCAGGAAGGAATCCTGGCACATCTTCGATAGCTACGAGTGGAATGTTGAAGCAGTCGCAGAAACGTATGAAACGAGCGGCCTTATCACTTGCATCAATATCAAGAGCACCTGCAAGGAAGTTTGGCTGGTTTGCTACGAATCCGACTGTACGTCCTGCCATACGTCCGAAACCTACAACTATATTCTTTGCGAACTCTGAGTGAATCTCAAAGAAGTACTGCTGGTCACATATAGGACTAATGATATTGCGAATATCGTATGGAATATTTGGATCAGTAGGAACCACATTATCGAGTTCATGGCAAACACGAGACACCTCATCTGTAATTGGATGAGTTGGTGCATCCTCCATATTGTTTGAAGGGATGAATCCGATAAGTTCACGTATTGTCATAAGAGTCTCCTCGTCATCGTTACAGATGAAATGGCTAACACCACTAACAGAATTGTGAGTCATGGCACCACCAAGAGTCTCTTTGTCTACATCCTCATTTGTCACAGCCTTAACCACATTTGGTCCAGTTACGAACATTTGGCTCTGCTCCTTAACCATAAGGATGAAGTCTGTAAGTGCAGGAGAATAACAAGAACCACCAGCGCAAGGGCCGAGGATAGCACTAATCTGTGGGATAACACCACTGGCCATAACATTGCGACGGAAAATGTGAGCAAAACCAGTAAGTGACTCAACACCTTCCTGAATACGTGCACCTCCTGAGTCGTTGAGTCCGATGATAGGAGCACCATTCTTAAGTGCAAGATCCTGCACCTTAGCGATCTTCTGAGCATTAGCAGCAGAAAGAGAACCGCCAAGTACGCTAAAATCGAAAGCATATACGAAGACTATACGGCCGTCAATCTTTCCATAACCAGAAATCACACCGTCACCCTCAAAACGCTTATTCTCCATACCGAAGTCGGTACAGCGATGAACAACATGCTTGTCCATCTCAACGAAAGTACCACTGTCGAGCAGTGTCTCAATTCTTTCTCTTGCAGTAAGTTTATTTGCCATTGTTGTTAACCTCCAATTTGATTAATGATTGTTCAACGCGTACACTATCGCCCTCAGCAACGAGAACGTCCTTAACCTTACAGTCTGCGCTGACCTTGTAGTTAGACTGCATCTTCATAGCCTCCATTGTAAGTACTGTGTCGCCAGCCTTGAGTTCATCACCTGGCTTAACGAAAATCTTCACAATCTTACAAGGCATAGGGGCAGTAATCACGTCTGCCTGTGCGCTGTCTCCCTTGCCACCACGACGCAGTTTCATGTACTTAGCCTGAGAGTCAAGCATATCAATCTGATATGTAGAATAATTCAGATTAACACGATAATGCTTTCCTCCTTTGCTCTTTACGAGCTCGGCATTATATGAGTTACCTCCGTAGAGGATAGAGCATGTACCGTTTTGCAGCATAGCCACATCGACATCATACTCTTTGCCATCTATATCAATCTTGATCTTGTTACCTTCCTTGCTAAGCATGGTAACCTCACAAGTCTTATTTCCTACCTGTATTTCCACTTTTATATAATTCTAAAAGTTAAGAGACTAAAGTTACACTCTCAATACGCCCTTCTGAAGACCGAATGCTCTCCATCTGCTGATAGCCGAACCATCTGTTGGTGGGTTTGGTGTATTCTCCTCCAGTCCCATGAGATAGTCAATGTATGCGGCAATAACAGCCATTGGCTCGCTATCATTTTTGAATCCTGGACGTGGACGCAGACGTTCCTGATTACGTTCTATGAAATACGTATTGTAGTTACCGTTCTTAAAGTCTGGAACATCAATAATACGACGCAGATAACGTATATTAGTAGTAAGACCAGTAATCTTATATTCGTAAAGCACACGGCGCATACGCTCAATAGCATACTCACGTGTTGTAGCCCAAACGATGAGCTTTCCAATCATAGGGTCATAATGAACAGGAATCTCATATCCTTCATATACATAAGAGTCAATACGAGTACCGATACCATGTGGCTCTGTAAGCTGCTGAATGACGCCTGGTGAAGGCATGAAATTATGTTCTGTATCCTCAGCACAGATACGACACTCAATGGCATGTCCACGCTGCTTAATCTCTTCCTGCTTACGAGACAAAGGCTGATTATCAGCAATACGTATCTGCTCCTTAACGAGGTCGATACCGATAACCTCCTCTGTGATAGGATGCTCAACCTGCAGACGAGTATTCATCTCAAGGAAATAGAACTTATGATGCTTGTCAACAAGGAATTCGATTGTTCCTGCTCCGACATAGCCAACAGCCTTAGCTGCAGCAACAGCCTTAGATCCCATTTCCTCACGTAGTTCCTGTCCGATGAATGGTGATGGACTTTCCTCTACCACCTTCTGATGACGACGCTGAACAGAACATTCACGGTCATAAAGATGGATTATATTTCCATGCTTATCGCCCAAAATCTGGAACTCAATATGATGTGGTTCTTCGACGAACTTCTCAATATATACTGTGTCGTCTCCGAATCCTGCCATAGCTTCGCTCTTTGCGGCATTATACATCTCTACGACATCCTCTTCACGCTCAACAAGACGCATACCCTTACCGCCACCACCTTGTGATGCCTTAATCATGACAGGGAAACCAATCTGTCGACAAACCTCGACAGCTTCCTCACCAGAATTAAGTTGTTTCTGAGTACCAGGTACAACAGGAACGCCAGCCTCAATCATCTTGATTCTGGCACTAATCTTATCACCCATAGTCTCCATAGTCTCTGGACGAGGGCCTATGAAAATGAAACCTTCAGCCTCGCAACGGCGAGCGAACTCGGCGTTCTCACTGAGAAATCCATAACCTGGGTGGATTGCATCTACATTGTGCTTCTTTGCCGCAGCAATGATGTGGTCAATATTAAGGTAGCTGTCGCTACTAGCAACTCCACCGATACACTCTGCCTCGTTGGCAAAGAGCACATGGCGAGACAAGCGGTCAGCTTCGCTATAAACGGCAACAGATCGTATGCCCATCTCATAGCAACTACGCATAACGCGGATAGCAATCTCACCACGATTAGCTACTAAAATTTTTCTAATCATTGTCTATATATGTCAGATTCGAATGTCCGTAATCCCGCAGACATAATTTTCTTTCTTAGGTGTTTTTGGCAGGTCTTCTGACTTTGTCCATGACACCAAAACCTATGCCGCATATACTAATGACCAGCAGTCTACGTATAGCGAAGTGTCAAAAAAGACTTACAGCATCGGGTAATGTTGCAGACTCACACTGCATTCCCTTCTTAGCCTAAACCATATTTTTCAAGACAGTTCAGGAACCAAAAGCGGCTACAAAGGTAGGTGTTTAACACGAAATAGGCAAGAAAAATCACAAAAACTCGCACATACAGAGGCTCATTTGCGCATTTTTACCGAAAAGTCATTATCTTTGCATCTTAGAATTACCAACGGAATGGTACTAAAGCCAACTGTTTTATGAAGATAATACTAATCACAGGCGGTCAACGTTCGGGAAAAAGCGAAGAAGCTGAACGGTTAGCACTTTCGCTCTCAGACACACCTATTTATATAGCTACTGCCAAAATCTGGGATGAGGAGTTTAGACAGCGCGTAAAACTCCATCAGCTAAGACGTGGACCTCAATGGACAAACATCGAGGAGAACACAAGACTCAGCCGACACAACGTATCTGGCCATGTAGTACTTATAGACTGCATTACGCTTTGGGCTACAAATTTTCTTTTTGAACGTACCAGCGAACCAAACAGCGATGATGTCCTTATGGCATTAAAAGAAATGAAGGATGAATTTATTCGTTTCACCTCACAAGACGCAACCTTCATTTTCGTAACAAATGAAATAGGTATGGGAGGCACAAGTGACAACGCCCTTCAACGACACTTCACAGACCTACAAGGATGGATAAACCAGTTCGTTGCACACAAAGCTGATGAAGTATATCTCATGGTTAGCGGGATACGAGTAAGAATCAAATAATATAAGTCGATTAAACTTTTCAAGATAAAAATCATCAAATCTTAGTATTTCAGACATGACAAATGACTAATAAAGTCGCCAAACACTATGCTGAAAGATATAATATAATCAAAACTTCACAATAAAATTTACAAAATGGGAAAAGCAACTCTTAAAGCCGTTATATTAACTGCATTTTCAATAATGCCATTTACTTCTAACGCACAATCACTTCTAAATAGTATAAAAAGTACAGCATCGTCTTTGGCTTCAACAGCAAGCAAATCTACTAATTCAGTTACTTCTGCAGCAGGAAGTCTTATTACCAGCCTATTAGGGACAAATGACGTTACTGCTGGCTCTATTGAAGGTACATGGAGTTACACACAACCAAGTCTTGTCTTTGAATCTGAAGACGTTTTAGCATCTGTTGCATCATCAGCCATAGCACAAAAAGGCCAGACTTATCTCGGCAAAGGACTCAACAAAGCTGGATTTACCGCAGGTAAGGTTAATATAGTATTCAATAGCGACAGCACAACATCAATAAGTATTGCGGGCAAGACCGTAAATGGCACATATTCTGTTAATGGAAATACTCTAACTCTTACATATACAGGCATTCTAACAGGTGTCACAAAATCAGTTTCTACAAATGTAAAAATAAGCGATGACACTATGCAGATTGCCATGTCAGCACAAAAACTACTTACACTCATACAGACTGTTTCTGCCACGGCATCATCTGCCAACACAACACTCTCAACCGTCACAAGCCTTTTCGGTTCTGTAAACGGAATGTACGTAGGCTTACAATTTAGCAAACAAAAGTAATTTCTTCTAGAAATTACAATTCACATAAAAACATCTCAATAAGGAACAAATAAGATAGGGACGGAATCAAACAAAAAAATGGACAAATAATCGAACAATTTTATTATCACATAACTCAATTTTGAACCCTATCTACCTTGCTAATCTATTAACTAATCAAACCTGGCCACGCAGATTACCTCTGTGTGGCTTTTTTATTTACCAAAAGCAAGTAAAACACCCAGAATGACACATTTATGACTGGAAAGAAAGAAAATATTTTGTAAAGTGATAAAAATTGACTAATTTCGCCGACAAAACATATCTAATATAACAATTACCTAACTTAATTTATGGAAGCTGTTTTTTCATACATCATTGGCCTTGGAGCTGCAGTAATGATGCCTATCATCTTTACTATCCTCGGCGTATGTATCGGTATCAAATTTTCTAAGGCCCTCAAAAGTGGTCTTTACGTAGGTGTCGGATTCGTCGGTCTCGGCGTTATAACAGGATTGTTGACAAGCAGTCTTGGTCCTGCACTCAACAAAGTGGTAGAAATCTACGGACTTGAACTTAATGTCTTTGACATGGGTTGGCCTGCTGCTGCCAGCGTAGCCTACAACACAACTGTAGGTGCCTTTATCATTCCAGTTTGCCTAGGAGTAAACCTACTTCTCATCATCCTCGGCTGTACACGAACAGTAAACATCGACCTATGGAATTATTGGCACTTTGCTTTCATCGGTGCTGTAACATATTTCCTTACTGATGCTGCTGGCTGGTCATTCCCTGTAGCATGGGGCTTCTTCGCCGCCATTATCTGCTACATTATCACACTTGTGCTTGCAGACCGCACAGCCAAGAGTTTCCAGAAGTTCTATCCAGGCATGGAAGGAATCTCTATCCCACAGCCATTCTGCCAGGGTTTCACTCCTTTCGCTATTGTTATCGGAAAGGCTCTTGATGCTATCCCAGGTTTTGACAAACTGAATATTGACGCAGAAGGCATGAAGAAGAAGTTCGGTCTCTTCGGCGAACCTCTTTTCCTCGGTGTCATCATCGGCATTATCATCGGATGTCTCGCATGTAAGGATGGTCAAGAACTTGTTGACAACATTCCCGCAACACTCGGACTCGGTATCAAGATGGGTGCAGTTATGGAACTTATCCCACGTATCACAAGCCTCTTCATCGAAGGACTCAAACCTATTTCTGAGGCTACTCGCGAACTCATCGCTAAGAAGTTCGGAGACAAGAAGGAGTTTTACATCGGTATGTCTCCTGCACTCGTAATCGGTCATCCAACAACACTCATCGTGAGCCTTC
>JAILIJ010000040.1 GCA_024695315.1 Bacteroidaceae bacterium | reverse complement strand
AAAGCACCAGTACGTGTAATCATTGGTAATCCTCCTTACTCGGTAGGACAGAAGTCAGCAAATGATAATGCTCAAAACTTGAAGTATGCAAAGTTGGATAACCGTATAGCAAATACATACGCTTTGAAGTCAAGTGCAGGTCTCAGTAAGTCTCTTTACGACACATACATCAAGGCATTCCGTTGGGCAAGTGACCGCATTGAATCATGCAAAGACGGTGGCATTGTTGCATTTATCAGTAATGGTGCTTGGATAGATGGTAATGCACATGATGGTTTACGCCGTTGCTTGGAAGATGAATATAGTTCAATCTATGTTCTTAATCTTCGTGGTAATGCCCGAACAAGTGGTGAACAGCGTCGTAAAGAAAGTGGTAACGTGTTCGGGGAAGGTTCTCGAACTCCGATAACAATTACCTTCTTGGTTAAGAATCCAAACAAGACAGGCAAGGCAAATATCTACTATCACGATATTGGTGATTATCTCACTCGTGAGCAAAAGCTCAAGATGGTCAAGGATTTCTGTTCTATTGATGGAATAGAATGGAAACAGATACAGCCTAATGACAAACATGACTGGATAAATCAGCGTGATGGAGTGTTTGATACGTTAGTTCCTTTGTGTCCAGAGAAAAAGTTTGATGGTAAAGCGAAAAGTATATTCTGCTTTAATGGACCTGCTATTGCAACAGGACGTGACTCCTGGGTATATAACTTTTCACAGTCAGCAGTTGGTGAAAACATGTCTCGAATGATTGATTTCTACAATTCTCAGACAGATAAATTCCAACAAATCATTAAGGGAAATACAAATGCTAAAGTTGAGGATGTAATAGATTCTGATCAATCCAAAATTAGTTGGACAAGAGCACTCAGACGTCATGTTGAAAAAGGAGATAAATACACATATAATAAAAAGTATATTAGGGAAACATCTTATCGCCCATTTATTATACAGACGTTGTTTTCTTACTGGGATTTTATAGAAAGTCCAGGATTTAGTTCAAGCATATTTCCAACTGTAAGATCTGAGAAAGAAAATATACAAATTTGTTTCAGTTGCGCAAAAGGTGTTACTGCAATTGTAACAAATATTATGGCTGATTACCATTTATCTGGTGATTCTCAATGTTTCCCTCTCTACTGGTACGAAGAGAACAAGAATAGACAATTAACTCTGTTTGATTCGGTAAGTGACGAGAAGTATATAAGACGTGATGGTATAACAGATTGGATATTGAATGAGGTGCGTAGCCATTACGAAAATGCGAAGAACATCACAAAAGAAATGATTTTCTACTATGTGTATGGACTTCTTCACTCAGCAGAATATAGAGAACGTTTTGCTGATGACCTAAAAAAATCTTTGCCGCGTATACCGATAGTTGATAGGGTGGAGGATTTTATGGATTTCTCACTCTATGGTAAGAAGTTGGCTGAACTGCATCTCAATTATGAAACGGTAGCTCCACATCCTGATGTAAAGGTTAATGTCGTGATGCCAAAGGATGATAAGCAAGATGATTATGACTATTATCGTGTGGATAAGTTACGCTTCTTGTCAAAGAATGACAAAAGTGTTATTATCTATAATGGTAATATACGTATTGAGAATATTCCTGCTAAGGCATACGACTACATTGTTAACGGAAAGTCTGCCATCGATTGGATTGTTGAGCGTTATTGCATAAGCATCGACAAGAACTCTGGCATACGTAACGATGCAAACGACTGGGCACGTGAGCACGGCAAACCGCGTTACATTCTTGATTTGTTGCTTAGTGTTATCAACGTAAGCACTCAAACTGTAGATATTGTAAATAGATTGCCGCAGTTGAAATTTTAAGGTTATTTTTCATAGAAAATATTTTCTATAAAATACACACCATTCCCCGAAGTCTACATTTTAGATTTCGGGGATTTTATTTTATCATTTTCTGTTAATTAGACATTGTTTCATAAGGGTTCATTAGGAAAATATTGTGATAAATGGAGGTAGGAAGTAGGAGTGGAAGAGATGTTTTCCAATTAGATATGAAAAGTAATAGACTTAAGTTTTTTCATATAAATATTTTTTGCCAGTTATTTTTGTTTCAAACTTATGTATATTTCGTTGCAAGAGTGAATGAAAAATGGGTGTTTTGTTTGTATTAGTACAAAAAATGCTAAATTTGCCAGGTATTTATTTTTGTTTTACTTTATATCTGTTTTTATGAAAAATACTATTGTAATGTTATTGTTTTTCCCTGTCATGGCTATGGCACAGACTTTCGAGACAGCACACGATGCTGTGGCGAATATGCGTGTTGGATGGAATTTGGGAAATACTTTGGATAGTCATTCAGGTGATACGCTTAACATGTGGATTGAATCGAATAAGTACCGGAATGCTACTACTTATGAAACAGCATGGGGACAGAAGATGACTCAGGCTAAACTCTTTAAGATGCTTAAGGAGGCTGGTTTTAATGCTGTACGTGTGCCTGTGACATGGTATCCTCACATGGAGGCTTCTTTTAGTGCTGTGCGTGGATATGATAATCAGGGAAAGTGGAGCTATACACCTTGGTTGCCGTCAAAGGATGATATTGGGCAGCAGATTCAAAAGGCATGGATGAAGAGGGTGCATGAGGTTGTTGATTATGTCATTGATCAGGGGATGTATTGTATTCTTAATATTCATCATGATACGGGGGCTGATAACACAGCATGGCTTATAGCGGATCAGAATGTTTACAAAAAGCAGCATGAGCGTTTTGAGGCAATATGGACACAGATTGCCGAGGAGTTTAAGGATTATGATGAGCATCTGCTCTTTGAAGGATATAATGAGATGTTGGATGCGGAGAGATCGTGGTGCTATGCTCAGTTTGGGGCTAAGGCGTATGATGATGCAAAGGCTAAGGCTGCATATACTGCCATTAATGATTTTGCACAGAGTTTTGTAGATGCTGTACGTGCAACAGGAGGAAATAATACTCAGCGTAACTTGGTAGTCAGTACTTATGGGGCATGTGATGGTAGTGGTAATTGGAATTCACATCTTCAGGATCCATTGAAGCAGATGAAACTGCCTAATGATCCAGTAGGAGAAGGTCATATTATTTTTGAGGTACATAGTTATCCTAAGATTGACAATTTAACTTCTACTAAAAGTACAGTTAATTCCATGATGAACAATCTGAAGAAACATTTAGTTGCCAAGGGTGCACCTGTTATCATTGGTGAATGGGGGATAAGTGGTGATGAGTTATCGCGTGCTAATCATGTGGAGTTTGTCAAGTTCTTTGCTAAGAGTTGTAAGGCAAATGGTATTGGACTATTCCATTGGATGGGATTAACTGATGGGGCCTATCGAGCAATACCTGAATTTAATGAACAGGATTTGGTTGATGCCATGATGGAGGGCTATTATGGTACAGGAGGCTATCAGGTGGAAGTTAAAAGTGTTAGGCAATTGGATGATAAGCCAGTAGATGTGTATTTGCTCAATGGAGTGAAGTTGTTAAAGGGGACTACGCTTATGCAGGCTTATAGAATGCTTCCAAAGGGTGTTTATATTATTGGCGGAAAAAAGTTTGTCAGATCATGACAATTTTTTTTATTGTTGTACAAGAATTTATTTGACTATTAAAATGATAAAAGTCAGCAACATCATACTTGTGTGTTGCTGACTTTTATTAGTAAAGACGTTAATGTGAATAATAGCTTTTATGCTGCCTTTGAAGTGTTCTTTGATTTTTCCTTATCCTTTTCTGGAGCTTTTGGCTTATATTCTTTGTTTTTGAAAATCTCAATAGCCTTATTTACTGTAGCGTCTTCCTGATTGAGATATTTCATGTATTCGTTCATGTCAAGTAGGTAATAGATGATACCGCTGTAAACGGATCTCTCTATGGCATGCTTTGACTTAATAATCATATTGTTTCTACGTTTGACACCTTTATCGTCACAATATCTTATAAACTTGTCAAGAGTGTTTTGTTTAAGAAGATAGTATGAGATGTCTGCTGCATTGTCAAGGTCTTGCATTGCTTTTCTGTTAGCATCTACAAATTCGAGACAGAATTGAGCGAACAGGCCCTTATTGTATACTTCGTTGTAGTATGACGTGAATTGTGTTGTATCTTCTGCCACGAAGTAGTCTGGCATGATTCCTCCTCCTCCGTAGACTACACGTCCAAGGTTTGTATGGAATTTTTCTCCTGTCTGGTGTATAGAGTCTGCATTGAAGAATTCTCCATGCTGGTATCGTGTAACGATGTCCATTTCATATTCTTCTCTATTATGGCCCTTTGTGTAAGGCTTCTGTATGCATCGTCCAGAAGGAGTGTAGTAGCGCGCCACGGTAAGGCGAAGCATAGAGCCGTCGGAGAAGTTGATAGGTTGTTGTACAAGACCTTTACCAAAAGTGCGTCGGCCTATGATGACTCCTCTGTCGTTGTCTTGTATTGCACCTGAGAATATTTCTGCTGCGCTGGCTGAGAATTCATCTGTGAGTATAATGAGAGGAATGTCTTGGTATGAGCCACGTCCATCGCTATAGTATTCTTCTCTTTTTACTTTTCTGCCTTGAGTGTAGACTATCAAACTCTTTTCAGGAAGGAATTCATTGATCATCTGGATGGCGCTGGCAAGATAGCCGCCACCATTGCCTCTGAGGTCTATGATGAGGCCTGAGAAATCTTCTTCCTGTAGTTCTGCAAGCGAAGTGAGAAGTTCTGCGTATGTTGTCTCACCGAAGTTTTTTATTTTGATATATCCGAGTTCATCGTTAATCATGTATGTGGCATCAATACTCTTGACTGGAATATCGCCTCGAATAATGGTAAAATATAGAGGTTTTTTACTGTCGTTTCGTAGGATTCCCAGTTTTACCTTAGTATCCTTTTCACCCTTTAGTCGATGCATTGTCTCTTCGTTGGTGACTTCTTTTCCTACGTAAGGCTTTCCGTTTATAGAGATAATTTTGTCGCCAGCAAGGAGTCCTACCTTTTCTGAAGGACCTCCTTTTATGATGTTAGTTATTCTAACGGTATCTTTTCGGATTGTGAATTGTACACCAATTCCGCTAAAACTACCTTTGAGGTCATCATTTGCAGTCTTTGCATCCTTTGCAGATATATATGTCGAGTGTGGATCAAGCTCATCCAGTAATTTTGGCATGGCTTGTTCTACGATTTCTGCTATGTTTACAGTATCGACGTATTGGTCATCAATGATGTGCAGCAGGTCGCTAAGCTTATTGCTGGAAGTATTGATGATGTTCAAACGGTTTCCCGTGAATCTGTTAGCAAAGAATGTTCCGATTATTATGCCGACAACGACTCCGATTGCTGCAACTATTGGAACATATCTTGATGAGCGGTTTATATTCATGAATAATTTTATTTTAGTGTCGCAAGTTCTACTTAAAGGAGTTTTACGGATGTTGAGGAAAATTAAAGAATGCGTATGACATTTTTGTTCTATAACTTTTACTCAAATTCGCATCTTATTTACTCCAAAGAATTAAATTCGCGATGTTAGAGTTGTTTTATATATTTTATGTCTTGGATTATTTTTAGAAGACTTTAAGAAAAGTAAAGGAATTTTTTACGAGATACCGAGATATTAATCCTGTTCTTCTTTGTCATCAAGAAAGACAATTTCAATTCCGGCACGTCTCATGAGTTCTATACCATCTTCGAGTCGATATTTCTCTGAGTAGACAACGCGTTTTATACCAGCCTGAATGATAAGTTTTGCACATTCTATACATGGTGAGGCTGTGACGTATAGTGTAGAGCCATCACTAGAGTTGCTGGAGCGGGCGATTTTTGTTATTGCGTTGGCTTCGGCATGTAGCACGTATGGTTTTGTGACGTTGTTGTCATCTTCGCATACGTTTTCAAAGCCAGAAGGTGTTCCATTGTATCCATCGGAAATTATCATCTTGTCTTTGACGATAAGTGCTCCTACTTTTCTGCGCTTGCAATACGAATTTTCTGACCAAATACGTGCCATGCGCAAATAGCGTATGTCTAGCTTATGTTGTTTGTCATTTTCGTTCATTGTAGGCAATATTTTATGGTTATATTAATGTGATTTTTTTGAGTTCTTAATTCTTGAGTTTTTAAGTTTGTGAGTTTGGAGCTCACATTCTTAATCTAACTTATAACTCTTTGCTTTTATATTCTTTTGAAGAGTTGGAGGATATAGAGTGTTTGTAAGGTTTACTTTATTACTATTTAATTCCTATTCTTCAAAAGAAGTATATCAGCATTATTTGAGAATATAAAACCTTTTATCTTGATGTTGAGAAACGAATATAATTGTTTTCGTCTTGCATCAAGATCATGGCATTCGCATCCCCTTTGTAGCTTGTAATCTTTTTGATTATGCTATATAGGTTTGTATCATAGCTTCCCATATTGCTTGCACCTTTGCTAATGGTAAGTTGTATAGTTTTTTCTTTCCCATCAGCAGTCCATGTACCGGAGAATGATTTATTGTTTGACAGTACTGCTTGGAATGTGTTTGTAGAAAAGAAAATGTAGTATGCTGATTCTCCAGAGGAATAAAGGTTTTTTATGTCTGAATTCATGACATTACCATTTATTGTTGCTCCTGTCATATACCAAGTTTTCCCAACAAACAAGTCATCAAGATCGTCTTCGGTGCTGCAGCTTATGCAGAGTAGGAGTATAGCTATAAGATGTGCTAATCTATTAATGAAAATCTTCATTTTATTATTGTTTGATTCCATTTCGTTTTAGTAGAGCATCGATGGTAGGTTCTTGGCCTCTGAATCTTACATATAGTTTCATAGGATGTTCGGTTCCTCCCTTAGAAAGTACATTGTCACGGAAACTTTGGGCTGTCTTCTTATCAAAAATACCATTTTGTTTGAAGAGAGAGAAGGCATCGGCATCAAGAACTTCTGCCCATTTGTAAGAATAGTAACCTGCGGAGTAGCCTCCTGCCATGATGTGTGAGAATTGTACTGTCATGCAAGTGTCTGGCACGGATGGCAGAACTTGTGCTTTTTCCCAAGCTTTCTTTTCAAACTCTATAATGTTTTCTGTTAGAGGTTCTGTTCTTGAATAATATGCCATGTCTAGAAGACCGAAACTTACTTGGCGCATACATGCGTATGCTGCGTTGAAATTACGGCTTGACACGATACGCTGGATAAGTTCATCGGGAAGAGCTTCGCCTGTTTTGTAATGCTTGGCAAAAGTAAGGAGAAATTCTTTTTCTATGCTATAATTCTCCATGAATTGTGATGGTAGTTCAACGAAGTCCCAATATACATTTGTACCGCTAAGTGAACGATAGCGTGTGTTGGCGAACATTCCATGAAGTGAGTGCCCAAATTCATGAAGGAAAGTTTCTACTTCTCCGAGTGTGAGTAGGGCAGGCTTGTCGGCTGTTGGCTTTGTGAAGTTTGTGACTATTGACACCTGTGGCAGAGAACGTGTTCCGTCTTCGTTCATCCACTCCTCCTTGAAACTTGTCATCCATGCGCCAGATTTTTTTGAACTTCTTGGGTGGAAGTCGCAGTAGAATGTGGCTAATGGCTTACCATCATTATCGTTCACATCATATACTTCTACATCAGGATGGTACACAGGTATGTCATTATTTCTGTGGAATGATATTCCGTATAGCTTATTTGCAAGTCCAAACACTCCATCCTTTACTTTAGAAAGTTCAAAGTATGGACGTAGCATTTCTGAGTTGATGTTATAATTCTTTTCTTTCAGTTTATTGGAATAGAAACCGAAATCCCAAGGTTGGAGTTTAAAATCTTTGCCTTCAATCTCTTTGGCCATTGCCTCTACCTCAGCAACTTCCTTTTTGGCTGTTGGCATATATGCGTCAATAAGGTCATTGAGTAATTTATAAACCTTATCGCTGCTTTCTGCCATTCTTCTTTCAAGCACATAATCTGAATAGGTCTTGTATCCAAGTAATGAGGCCAGTTGTGTGGAGAGGTTGACAATCTTTCGAACCACTTCGAAATTATTGCTCTCATTGTCGTGGGTACACATGGTATTATAAGCCATATACATCTGCTTGCGTAGTTCACGTTTTGCGCAGTATGTCATGAATGGTACCATGCTTGGTGCATGCAAAGTAAAGCACCAACCGTCCATATTCTTTTCTTTTGCTGTCTCCTTAGCAGCTTCTATACTACTTTCTGGTAGTCCATCAAGATCTTTCTCATCTGTTATTTGTAGAGAAAAGGCATTTGTGTCTTTTAGTTTGTTTTGTGAAAACTGAAGAGACAGAACGCTGAGTTCTGAAGTTATTTTTCTGAGTTCTTCCTTTTTATCATCAGGCAGTAGGGCACCATTTCTAACAAATCCTTGGTAGTTATTTTTTAGTAGGGTTTGCTGTTCTGGTGATAGTCCGCAGAAATTTTTCTTTTCGAATTCGTCGTATACAATCTTAACCTTTTCAAACAACTTTGGATTAAGTGAAATATTGTTAGAGTGTTCAGATAGTATAGGAGACATTTTTTGTGCTAACTCATCCAGTTCGTCATTTGTCTCTGCGCTGAGAAGATTGTAGAAACATTCCTCGACACGGTTGAGCAGTCTGCCTGTTTTGTCGAGAGCTTCTATAGTATTTTCGAATGTTGGAGCTTCTGAATTAGAAATGATATCTTCTATTTCTTTATCTTCTTCTTCTATTCCTTTCAGCAAAGCCGGTTCATAATCTTCAAACTTGATGCTATCGAAAGGAATGTATGTATATTCAGTATAAAAAGGATTCATATATCTTTATATCAAACTCTGTTATGTAATAGTTTTTGCATATCTATAATGGTAAAACCATTTCTTTGCTGTGTGATTAGCTTATCGTTGTTCATCTTTTTTAGAACGTTTGATACGTTAAGACGTGTTTCGCCAATCATATCAGCTATGGTTTCCATTTTTATCTTTATATGTTTCTCGCCTTTATCGTCAATGCAGAAATGGCGTATCATAGTCGTGATTTTATCTCTCACCGTAGTTGGTTCTTTCTGCATTAGTTGATTTGTGGCTTGTTGCATTTTATTGCAAACCATATTTAAAATATTAGTTTTTATGATAGGATATTCCATGAGGGTATTCATAAAAACTGTTTTGGGGATTGTAAGTGAGCTACCGTCTGTATCGAAGATATAGTCACGGGTGTATCTTTGTTTCATCCCGAACATGCTATATGGTTCTATTGCAAATGGTGCGTTGAGGTGCTCTGTCACGACAATGTTGCCGTCTGGATCTCGATATTGTACAGACAGAGTGCCGTTTATGATGTATAATAACTTTTTGCAACTTTCATCCTGTTCCACTATCTGCTCTCCTGCAGGATGTTGCTGAAAGTCCAGCTGAACTTTGAACACAAGGCTTTCCAGATCCTTTGTACTCATTCCCTGTAGAAGTGGAAGCTGCTGAAGTCGTTCAAACATTGTCAATGCCATAGTATTGATGTTTTATAGTGGATTGTTATTTTTGTTCTAAGGTATGATTGAGAAATGTTCTCAAAAAATTACTCAAGTATCAGTTCCTTCATATTGTCGGACATCCATTCTTCTGTTGTGCCGTCATCTTTTGAGCAAATAAAGAATGCTCTAATTTCTGGGTGTTTCTTGAGTATTTCCTTGGCGCCTTCGAGTCCAAGCACCATGAATGATGTTGCGAAGGCATCTGCTGTTGCACAGTCTTTTGCCACAACGGTTGATGACAAAATGTTGTGCTGTACAGGATACCCAGTACGTGGGTCTATGGTGTGAGCATATTTCTTTCCATCCTTGATATAGAAATTACGATAATTGCCCGATGTGGCCATTGCCATATCTGTAATTTTTATTACCTGTTCTATATCAGAATTAACAGAGGTAGAGTCATCAATAGGCTTGTTGACTCCTATTTTCCAGAGTTCGCCTTTTGGGTTAAGTCCTCTAACTCTTACTTCGCCTCCTATTTCCACCATATAGTTTTTTATGCCTTGGCTTTCCAAATATTTGCCTACAGCATCTACTCCGTAACCTTTTGCTATAGCGCTACAGTCGAGCATAGTCTCACTATATTGCTTTTTGACATGACCATTTATTAGTTCGACGTTATTAAAACCAACGAACTGACGTAAACTATCTACAGTTTTCTCGTTTACGTTACTCATGTTTTTAAATCCGAACCCCCAAAGGTTTACAAGCGGTGCAACTGTAATGTCGAAAGCTCCATTCGTTTCTTTTGCTACATATTTAGCCATGTTAAAAACATCGGTAAACATATCATTTACCTTTATGTCCTCTCCGTTATTTACAGCAGTAATAATGGAATTTTTATTGAAAGGTGATAGGGAATTGTCAACTTTTGTAAGGGTTTCATCAATACCTTTTTGCATGTTTTTGTCTGCTTGGTAGGTTATATGATATATGGTGCCAAATACCATACCCTCACATTTCATCAACTCATTCTGATTCCATGCAGCTGTTGAGGACTCTTTTCTGTTGGGGTGTTGTTGATTATATATGATATATGTACCCACAATAAGAATTATGAGTAAAATCCATCCCCACCATTTTATTTTGTGTGGTTTGTTATTTTCTATTTGTTCAATTCCGAGAATTTTCATTTTCTTTTTGGTTTCTTTCCCCAGTTGAGGTCAAATATTAGGTTATATGTACCTCCCCAGCATGAGCTATTTACTGTTGTACCATATCCAGGAATGTAATATGGCTTTGCATAGTCGTTGTTAGTGGAGGATAGTTCTCTCTTAAATCTAATGCTCCATCCCATGTGGAAACTTCCCCAAATTTTAACTTGACATCCGAAACATACTTCGAGCCAATGACTTGTACAGTCTATGCCTGTAAGGTCGAAATCTGAGCTGCCTCCCCATATAGGGTCTGTCATTGTTGGTCCGGCCATGTCGTATGAGAATTTGGATATTCCATATCTTAAACCTGTAAATAATCGATTGTCTTGATACTTATCTTTTAAGATATTGTAGTCAAATCCGATTCTCATGTAAGGTGCCTTTGTCTGGTAGTGCACACTTGTATTATCATCTATAATATCACAATTTGCATATCCAGCTTCGGCAATTGGAAAATATGTATTTTTAAGATTTAATCTAAGGGCAGCCTCTAGGTTTCCATAGTCAGAAACGGCTCTCATACCTGCTCCTAATAAGTCCACAGATAATGTGAATCCTTGGAATAGTAAAAGAGGAGGCTTTACATCGCTCACGGTCGGTATCCATTTTGTAGGCTTTTCTTTGTTTTTTGTTTCTACCAGCGTCGAGTCGATGGTTATTGTCTTACCCTCAGCGTTAACTCCTTTAAGAGTCTGTCCATGTGCATTTGTTGCTATGAAGGCAAGAAAAGCAAATATTGTCGCTTGGCTATTCAGCCGTAGCATTGAAGAAAATTTGGATATTTTCATTGCCTTCATAATTAACTTTTGCGTTAGAAATCTTTATTCTGTCAATATATCTGTCAGTACATGTAGCATTTTTTAGATTGTGAAACCTATATGTACCACATTCTGGTAATTCTACATGTGGGAAACTGCTGTGAGAAATCTTTATGGTGTCAGAAAGAATTATACTTGCATAGCTGAAGACAAGTGTGTCCTCATTGTTGAAGTAGCTCATAGGTACTTGGAAATGAGTTGCATTTGTCAGTTTGTTAATTAGTATAGTATCTTTTCTTACCGTTTCTATTTTCTCAGAATATCCATCTTCTATATAAGTCGAGTCCTGGCGTTCAAACGTTACAGTTGGATATCCAAGTTTGCTGTATGTATATTGTGTCTTATATCCTGGAAGTAGGGTAGTAACGGTTAGCGTATCAGCTAGTGTTACAGCATTTCCTTCGTAGTCATAGAAATAATAGTTGCATGACACATAATTGTCCAATGGGCAGTTATTTGACGAGCAACTCACAAACAGCATCGTTAGTGTTATGGCAGATAATATATTTTTTATAATTTTCAAAGTCTTATTTTATTTGTACTTACCTTAGTGTTTGATATATGGAATTTTTTAAGAAACTTCTTCCACTTATCCTTATACTAAAGGGTTTTGCTTATTTGATACTTATTTCGCTCTGAAGAGTTACGGCTTATCATATCTGCAAGGAATCCTGTTAGGAAAAGTTGTGTGCCGAGAATCATCATTGTAAGAGCAATGTAGAAATAAGGTGAGTTTGTTACCAGTGGGTGAGGTGTGCCTGTGTATAAAGCATGAACCTTTATGGCGCCTACGGTAATTACTGAGCATAGTCCGAAAAAGAACATCAGTGTGCCTATAAATCCGAATATATGCATAGGCTTTTGTCCAAATGTACTAATGAACCAAAGGCTGAGCAGATCGAGATATCCATTTACAAATCTATTCCATCCCATGAATTTGCTAACTCCATATTGTCTTGCCTGATGGTGTACTGGTTTCTCTCCTATTTTTACAAATCCTGCATTTTTTGCAAGATATGGTATATATCGATGCA
>JAILIJ010000023.1 GCA_024695315.1 Bacteroidaceae bacterium | reverse complement strand
TCATTAACTGTGTTTATAGGTTTTATATTTATTTTTTCTTTTAGATTTGGATATGATTCTTTGAATATTTTTTCAAAATCGTTGATATTAAATATTTCGCCTACGTTTGTCATATTTTTTCTATTATATGTTCTTATCATATCAGCTATTTCTGATTGATTTTTCTGTTTCCCTGTTATCATTAGACTACATTCGTTCATCGTGTAAAATCCACAAGTTGAACCAACTTGACCACATTTTTTAGCAATAGATGATGAATTTTCTGATATCATTGCAATACAAATGAATATTAGTATTATTTCAATTATAAGTATCATAGTTTCTCCTTTGTATGTTATTTTTAAATGGTCGAACCCACCCGTAACGACCTTGAAGTCCGTAGTATGAAAGTTAAAGCTCAATGCTTTGGGTTTGAAGGATAGGACTTCTTTAGATTTTATATCTTCGTTTATAAACGAAGAATGCATATAAATATCAGGGTTTCTTCTTATTATGTGCAATCGCACATAACCCTTTAGGTTGTTGTACACCTCGGACAATTTTTACACCTTATCCGTTGGGTGGAATGGGAATTGTAGGATTCGAACCTACTTGTAGGGAGTTGTTCACTACTTTTAGCCATGGATATGTCTATCCTTCCCAAATGGATCTATATTTCATTGAAATCATTGACATTTACAATTACTAACGAGCTGCCCCTGTTGGATTCGAACCAACGAATACTTATGAATTGCAACGATAGGACTCGAACCTATGACCTTCACTACAGACGGTGCTGCTCTCCCAACTGAGCTACGTTGCGGTTTACTTCAATACTTATTTTTTGTTATTTAGCGAGATAGCACATGCATTTACTCTCTCGCACGTTTTTAGTCAACGCATAGCCATAACATATCTTTGGTCGTGAAGTCATTGACGCTTGCAATCATCAATGAACAGCCCATGCTGGATTCGAACCAGCAAATCACGGAATCAAAATCCGATGCCTTACCATTTGGCAAATGAGCTATAATGTGCCTAACGCCTCAGCGGGCTGTGCGTTGTAACAAATACAACTTGTTGATACTTTCTGATTACTTGGCGAAAAGGCATTTTTTTTAATTTCTGTTCCTAACTTAACTAACTCAAAAACAACTCAAAAGCAACTCAAATAATTTAAGTTTCTATTTTAGTTGCTCTCTTTGATTGCTTTATTGATAATGCTTTTAGCATATCGTTCCTCACTTGTTCCAAACAGGATACCAATTACCCTGACTATCTTTGAGCCAATATCCCGTACTATATGTACCTGTTAGTGGATCATATACTTTCTTTTCTGTGTAAATCATTCCTTATTCTCGTTTTCCATCTTAGCACCGCAATGGCAATACGGATAATCGTTGTATATATCGCCTTTCAACTCGTATGGTGTTATTATCTCTCTGTCACAACACGAGCACTTAAAAGTCGCATCATACCAATCCGTTCTGTCCGATACCATTATCCAATGCCCTTGTTTTGGCTCTTGCTCTAATGCCCTAAATGCTACATCAAACGCTTCTGCTATTTCTTCTGCCGTATGTCCGTCAAAATTAACATCATAATCATCAAGTATGTTGCTTGCCTCTTCTCTTGTCATTTACTAAACCCACCTTTCATAATCTGTATCAAGTAAGACTGTTCCGTCCATGCAACTGTAATCGTCCACTTCTGTAACAACATACTCTCCGTCTCTGTATAAGTTCCTATTAGGAATTAACACTTCGGTATCTTCTGGAAGTTTTGATAATTTTTTAATCAACTGTTTTACTGTCATTCTTTTACCTCGCTTTTATATGGTGCGTTCCACCAATCTGTACGAAACTCCTTCATATAATCCAATCCATCATACATTAAGTGCATAGGTGCTATATCCCTATAATGCTCGCCCCTTTCATCAGGAAACATAGCTTTAATTATATCCCCATTAGTTGCATCTTTTGAAATAGGCGTACCATTCTGAATTGCCTTAACAAAATCGTCTCGGTCGTTATATGCATCTATTGGACTAGCACATCTAGGAGCTACAGCAATCCTCTTGTACATCTCGTCTGGTATGTCAATCATCAACCTCATTCGATCACCTCGTTCCTATATGGTGCGTTCCACCAACTCAAAGGGAACGTTTTGATTTCGCACACGTCCTTGAACTCAATGCAAGCACAATGAAAATCATCTCGTGGAATTTCCCAAGTTTTTGCGCCTGGAAACAATACCTTCATCATGTCTCCATTGGTCGCTCCCTTGGGAATATGAATAGCTTTTACTTCTTTAACTTCTGTTCTTATATTCTCGCAAACGTGATTAACAGAACGTGTTATCATACCGCAATTGTCAAAACTTTTTATTTCGTTTATTACGTCTTCAAGATAAACTAATGTTTTCATTTGCTCACCTCCTGTACACTCTACTTTCCAAACTCATTCTTGCCCCACAATTCGGGCAATACGTTGGTCTATAATCAAAATCTAATTTGCGGAACGCAAATATAGGTTTCTCACAGTTAGAACAAATTGTTTCCTTTCTTTCGTTTTTGTACCAATACCCTGTCTTTAGCTCTTGCTCTAGTGCCTTGATTCCATGTCCTTTTGGAAGTGGCACTCCGTTTTTAACTGCAAACCTTATCTGATAGTCAAAACGCTTATCCATGTGTTCGTCATATTCTTCTGTTTGCATATAGTTGTAGAGTTCTTTCTCTATCTTAATTACTAATTCTACATCTGCCATATTTATGTTCTCCTTATCTCTTACAATCTACGATAATTTCTACATTTACAGGTGTCACAGGAAAACTATCGTCAAAGTAATCAAAGTTGCCGTGATTGATATTTAAAGCATTGTAATCAACGGCATTTATTGTAATTGGTTCTATCTTCATAAAGACGTCTACAACACTTTTAAACATTTCATGTGTAGAAATGTTTTTAAATGGTTCTCTGTTGTCTTGATATTTAATCTTTGGTTCACCCATTTCTTATTCTTCATCCTCTTTTTTTGAACTTTTTGTGTTTTCCTTGTAGGCTTATTCCGTAATCTTTTGGTGAAGTATGTCTCATGTATCTAACAAGGCATTCTTCGGTGTCTCTCAAGAATCTAGCATCATTCTTTATCATGCAATTCTTTGCCGCTGCCAACATCCTTTCGGATAGGCTCATTATTTCATTCATTAAATTTCTCCTTTGGATACTCTTTACTTTAGTAGAGGGTAGTTGACAGAGTTTCTCCTCTTTATATCTGCATCCCCTCTGGATATTTTGTCGTAAGCGGTCTGTAATCATCACTTGCTGTCTTTCCACATTTTTCACAAACCATATTCGGTATTACATTTCTGTGAAAATTTGCGTCATCGTAACCGCTACCCTCAATAGTTGTTCCGCAATGCTCACATTCATAGATTGCGGTGAAATCTCGTCTGTATTGACTTGTAATCTCTTTTATTCTCATTGTTGTTTGCCTCTTTATAATACTATTTGCAGTGAATGACCCCAGCGGGATTCGAACCCACGTTACCACCGTGAAAGGGTGGTGTCTTAGCCTCTTGACTATGGAGTCGTGTACAGTTTGTTTTACGTCTAAACTGCAACGACGAAATATGGTTTTACAAAAGGAAATTCAAAAATCTTATTTTAAAAAAAGTTTTAGAGCTTTGATAAAGTCTCCGTAACTTTTTTAATCATGACGCTATGTTTCACTTCCTTTGAGTTAAAATATGCTGTGAGCGTCACATTTTAATAGAGTTTGAATATTACTAAAATTGTGAAAAGCATAAGAAGTATTATGATTGTCGGGGCGTTGATATTCTTCATTGAATTTCTCCTTTGTTTAGTTCTTATAAGAAACCGAAACACGAAGTGTTTTTAAAAAGAATCTATATTTATTCCAAATTTTTGCACATATTTGTTGTAATTTTTTATAATTTCCATATGTTCTTCTTTTGAAAGATTGCAGTCATTTTCAACTTCTTTTGATAACATATTGCAATCTCCAGAAGCTTGTTTTTTGACGTATTTTTTGAACATTTCTTTTGTGATTTTAGGTGTGCTATTCACTTCACCTTTCCATTTTGGACAATTAATCATAGAGAAAACTCCTTTGTTTCATTTTTGATATGATAGTTTCGTATCTTACCGTCATTGATGTCAAATGTCATACCTTCATCTGCTAAGATTAATATTTCTCGTATTTCAAGGTTGTTTAAATGTTCTATTTTATCAATTGCTTTATCAAAATTTTTCTTTATGTTAGACATATTTTCTCTCCTTGAATAGTTAACAATAGCCATTGTAAAAACAATGGCTATTGCTTATTGTTAATTGTATCCATATGCTTTCTGATTACTGTCTTTGCATATCCAGTAAGCGAAAACTGCTTTAGCTCTGGAGATACTTGTTGTTGATAGTATATGATTTGGTTTTTCCATTAAAATGGCAGTACCTAAATCCTGAATTGTTCCATAGGTATTTTTCCTCATATATTTGATCAGGATTTCTTTTGCTGAATCTAATGATAAATCCTCAAATCTACCATCAATTATCATATAGTATGTTCCATATAATGCTGTGAGCATGTTGTACGATAATCCTTTTTTTGTTGCACATGCACCTGATGTTTTTAGGATTTCTATGATCCAATCAAAAGCATTGTTTCCTTTAATAAGATCCTCGATACAAATCTTTATTCCTGTCATAACAGCTATTTTTTCATAATTCTTTGATTTATTTCCAGATATTGCTGTATCAAGATGATATTTATTGAGGATTTCGTTCATATAATGAGCAGCTGCAACATTTTTATTTGTCATATCGTTACTCATTAACCATGCATAAAATCTATGCAAGGTAGAAACTTTTGTGCAGTTTTCGTACTGATCTCCAAAGATTTCAACTTCTTTATTAAATTCAAGATTTCTTATGATGTCATAAGAACCTTCGAATCCTAAATCATCTGATAGTCTTTCCATGGCTCTTGACCTATGGTATCCATCAACAATAAAGAGCAAATCTTTGTATTTTCCATTTGTTCGGTAGTTTACAATACCAGGTATCATTTTAGTTGAGTCCCATGATGCAACGATATTATTTACTTTTTCTTCAGCTCGTATTGTTCTTGATTCCTGATATTCTGGAATTATAAGAAGGTTCCATGGGATAAATAATGGATTTTCATTTGTGTTAGACCAATTTACAGACTTAAGAAATTTTTTGGTTTTTGCCTTTAATGCTTTAATTTCTTTGTCTGTAAATT
>JAILIJ010000018.1 GCA_024695315.1 Bacteroidaceae bacterium | reverse complement strand
TGAAGCATAATGTTGGTTTTCTCCGTCTACTCCCACATAAAGAAGTCCACCTGTATTTCCGAAAGCTCGAAGTCCTATTTGCTCTACATTTTTTGGTATAATAACTGTTTGTAGTGAACGGCATGACCAAAAGGCATTTCTACCTATGTTGGTAACAGAAGTAGGAATTGATATTGTTTTTAGTTTGGTACATCCTGAGAATGCCCATTCTTTGATTGTTTTCAGAGAAGAAGGTAATTTGATTGTGACAAGAGCTCTGCATGATGCAAAAGTTCTAATACCAATTTCTGTTAGGTTTTTTGGAAGTGTTATTGATGAAAGGGAAGAGCAACTCCAAAAAACGGTGTTTCCCATATAATCTATGGAATCTGGCAGTACCACATTATCTAATAGAGAACATTCGTTAAATGCACTTGAGCCGATTGACTTTACAGTATTTGGTATATTTACGTATGTCAGCTGACTACAATATTCAAATGCTGATTCGCCAATATATCTTACTCCTGAAGGTATATTTACGCATTTTAGGCCAGTACAATAGCCGAATGCCTGTTCTCCAATTCCAACAACTTTATATTTGATTCCCATATAAGAAATGGCAGTTGGAATTGTTAAGGTATCGGTATATGTATTATTAGATTGACTAGCTTTTCCAGAACTAACTATCTCTACTTCGTGGTTGGACCGATCTGTTATGTTATAATATTTATTATTAACTTGAAAGTCGTACCCATAACTAGATAGTGTTACAAGAATAGTCAAAAATGTGATGTATACTCTTGATAATTTCATAATATAATTTTTATGTCTTTCTAATCACTTTATCAATGCCAATTACCTATTGTGTCAGGTGGCAGTTTATTTCATTCTCATATATTCGTGGCAAAGTTACAATTTTGAAATTTAATACAAAAAGAAAAATGATTTTTTTTTGATAGATTTAATTTGAATTAAGTATTTTTATCTTTTCATAAAGTTTTTATCTTATTGTTAATATAGATTTGTTCATCGACGTTATGAATCTCCATTAATCTGGCAAGTTTTTTATATTTTCTATGTATGTAAGAGTGGACTTACATATTTAAAAGTGATGATTGGGGGATAGAACTGGTCAATATATGTGATGGAAATTGTTCGCGGTATGTTTTCCGCCACAAATATCGTCTTTTTAATTACCCTTTATAAGAGTTATCCATCATACAATGTCCTGTCACACTTTACAATAGAAATACTATCGCATTATTCAATAAAGATAGCCTGTTCAAACACTTATTTAACGTTAAAAAATAAGACCCTTGTATTCTTTTGTCATCTGATATGTTAGAATGAAATGCCTAAGTTGATTGATAATGTATGTCCTTCGTGTCCCCTTCGTGTCTCCTTCGTGTCTCCTTCGTGTCTCCTTTTGAGTGGACAAAAGCGGTATGTCCCCCATTTGTCCACCTAATAAATTAGGATAGGAAGGCTACGAATGATAATTTTGTATCAGATAAAAAGATTGAAAAAAGAACAGAAATTTTTAAGAGATCAGTTTTAACCTTCTTAATTTGTATTATTAAATGAAAACAAGTAAAATTATCGTGTGTTATATTATAGGTATGCTGTTGGCATTACCTATGATGAATGCACAAGACATTATGTCGAATGGGAAAAAGACACAGTTTAGGATTTCCACACAGAACACGCTCGAAAATGCTAATGATGTTGTGCTCTACGCGTTCAACTCTTTGCAGAGTGGAAGTAGTTCAGAACTCAAGCAGACGGTATATTCCTTTCATGCTGCTGCCAATCTTGTGTTTGATGCAACAACAGACTCTGTATTAGAATCCACTCCGTCAGGTATTCTGTATGGTGATGGTAAATATTATGTGTTCGTGTCAGAATATGTGGGTTACGACATGAATACTTACGAATATATATATGACAATTATATCAATGTGTATGATGCTTATTCACTTAAATTCATAGAGAAGATAGTACCAGAAAAGTTCTATACTCCAATGTCGTGGGGTGATGGTGCCTATGATCCTTCAACTAAGAATATATATTATTTTGCATGGAATGATGATTATGCAAAAGAACTATTCGCCTTCAATGTTGAGACTAAGGAAATCAAGGGATGTTGCATTCCAAAGCAGGCCTTGAGTGGTGTGGCTTATTCAAAAGATGGAAATTTGTACGGATTTAATGCTTGGGACGCTATGGCTGTCTACCGTCTAAACATCTCCGATGGTAGTGAGACTAAAGTAGGTGGTGAAAATTCTAAGATTCAGAATGCTTATTTGTCTTCTTTAGCTATTGATGATCGAACAAAGACATTATATGCTGTTCGTCAGCATTCTGATATGTCAACTCATCTTTATTCCATTAGTTTAGAAGATGGAACGAATACGTTATTGGCAGATTTTCCTGCTAATGAGCATTTCCATGGACTTTTCCTTCCATATACGGCCGAGAAGGCACCGGCTCCTGTAGAGAATATAGATTTTATTCTTTCTGGTGACTTGGATGGCACATTGTCTTTTTCTGTTCCTACAAAAACTCATGACAACGCAGAATCTTTGACTGGAACACTTGTTGCATATTTGGAAATGGACGGTGAGGTAATAGAGCGTAATGTTACTCCTGGGGAGAAGTTTAAGGAGACATTTACCTTTACTAATGGTAGTCATAAGTTCCGCATTCAGGTTGGTAATGCTGCTGGAAAGTCTCAGGAACGTAGGTTCAACTATTTTATTGGTGTTGATTTGCCTGGCGCACCGCTTAACCCTTCGTTTACTCTTGGTGATGATGAGCGTACAGTAAGTCTCAGTTGGGAAGCGCCTAACACGACTCAGTCTGGAGCTGTACTTGATGATGCTGGAGCTGTTACATATCGTGTGATACGTATGCCACAAAATGTTGTTGTGGCTGACAATATTAGTCAGACAACATTTACAGAGGTGTTGAGCGATGAGCGTGCACATTATTACTATTTAATATATTCTATGTCTGGTACACAGACTGGAGATAGTGTGATAACTGAGACAAAGACTACTGGAGTATATTTCGTTCCTCCGTTCAAAGAAACTTTTGATGATGAAGCGAGTCTCGATCACTTCACTTGTGAGGGAGGATGGCATTATGAGACAGTCTTTTCTACTCATTCCGTAGCTCACACAGCAGGTCTGTCAGAGAAGTTTATCACTCCACTTGTTCGTTTTGCTGAGGGTAAGTCATATAAGCTTTATTTCGGAGCTATGGGCGGTTCTGATGTTAAGGTAATGTTAAGTAAGGATAAGGACTTTGTAAATGGCGTATTAGTTTTGGGTACTTATGAGACTCCTTCTGTATCCTATTCTTTAGGTGGTACCTTGACAGATCAAATGGTGGTATGCTCTGATATTATTGATATGGAGGATGCTGGAGATTATTACATTGCATTTGAAACATCAGGAGAGTCTTTTATAGACAATCTGGAGGTTGTTGTAGATGCTGATAAGGATGCACCAGATATGGTAGAGGATTTTGTCGTAAGTGCAGGAGCTTATGGAGCTTTGAATAGCTCTGTTACTTTTAGTGCTCCAAAGCAGACCTGTTCCGGAAATACGCTTTCTAATATATCAAAGATTGTTGTATATGGAGATGTGTATGAGACTGAAGTTTTGAAAACGTTTGAAAATCCTATACCAGGAGAAATGCTCGAGGCAGATTTTACAGATTTATCTACTGGATTCTATACTTATTATGTCAGAGCATATAATGAGTATGGACAGGGAAAGTTGGCTAAAGCTACTGTATATGTGGGCTTGGACGCTCCTGCTTCTCCATCAGGACTCGCTATCACTACGGCCGACGGAGGGTATGCTAAAATAGCTTGGCAGAAGTCTGAGACATTTGGTATTAATGGAGGTTATGTAGATGCTGACAAGGTTTTGTATAAAGTTTACCGCAAAAATGAGGACACGCATGAATGGGATTCACTTGCCATACTGAATGATACTTATTCGTATGTAGATAAAAATTATTCCATGCCATCAGGTTGTCAACAGGCTCATGTTACATATGCTGTATCGGCTGTGAACGAGAAAGGAAGTAGTCCTCTTGTTTCTGCAGGTTTTACTATGGGTAGTCCTTATAGTTTACCATATTTGGAGTCTTTTGAATATGCTACGCTTATGACTTATCCATGGACTTTGACAAGTGCGGATGGGGTGTATTATGATGAGTATACTAGTTGGATAGTATTTGGACGTACTGGTCTTGCGCGTCCAGTAGATG
>JAILIJ010000360.1 GCA_024695315.1 Bacteroidaceae bacterium | reverse complement strand
CAAAAATTCACTATTAAGAGACATATTATAACAGTATAAAAAATGCAAAAAATATAAAAACTTCTACTCTACGATTTAATAGTTTCCAAAAAGGAAATAAATACTTTTTGGAGACTATTAAATATAGAACATATAAATTAGGGCACAACACCATAAAAAGAGCCCTTATGATATCAGATTCCCTACCAATATTGAAGTATGTAAAATATATTATTCAAGCAAAAGCGAGTCAGAAACTTCAATAATAAGACTATCACCCACCGCTTCTATATCTTGATTCTGCTTTTGAATATCGTACGAGTAATACAAGAAGCCAAAAGTAACTCCAATAACAAGTAGTCCTAGGAAAAGCGTCCCATACATCATAGCTCTATTAATCCTTGTTGCTCTATTATTAACTCTCATCTTTTAAATATTTGACTTTATATTATCGCAATCTATTTGTAGCGATATAATCACGTTCAAAACTTATATTTACAAATAAACCATCAAATAGTGAATAGAAAAGAGAGCAAACTCCCTTACCATAAACTATTTTTTAAGAATCTCAATAGCCTTTTTTAGATCATCATCATCCTTTAACGCCTCCTCAACAGAACCAGCCTGGAAGTAATAACGTTTAATTATCTCCTGAGCCATCATTTTCTTAATATCCTTCTTATGCAATTCGAGATCCCTATCTAAATTATGAACCAACTTAGCCTCCAAAGCATCAAACTCATCTTTGGCATCATCATAATAGCCTTCGAATTTAGCTACCTTTTTGAGGTCATCAAGACGTTTTTCACTAAGTCTATCATACTTAAAGTCTGCATCCTTGACCATAGACTTAAATTCGTTAAAATCCTCATCTAAAATCTTAAACTCAGCAACAGCAGGAATAGTCTTATGATTTTGCACATACTTAGTTCCCCAATCCACAAGCACATCATCATTACCGAGGTAGAAAAGAATATTAGGCAAGGTATCATGTTTCATAACAATATCAGGCATAATACCGCCACCATCTTTTACAACCCTACCTTTGCTGGTATAGAAAATATGCTTCAGACTATCATCTTCCACAGATTTCTCGCCATCTCTCTTCTTTTTATAATCTATGGCCTGAATACATCTTCCAGAAGGAATATAATATTTAGAAGTTGTCAGTTTAATACTACCATTATAAGGCAAATCACGAGGACTTTGAACTAAGCCTTTACCAAAAGTCTTCAATCCAATAATAGTAGCCCTATCAAGGTCCTGTAAAGATCCAGAAACAATTTCTGCAGCCGAAGCAGTATTACCATTTACCAGTACAGCAAGAGGAATCTCTAGATCAAGTGGATCAGACTTCGTATTATAAACTGCATTAGCAGACTTTACCTTTCCCTTCGTCTCGACAATCTTCAAATCCTTAGGCACGAAAAGATTCACAATATCCACGGCCTCAGCTAAAAGTCCACCTCCATTATTTCTCAAATCAAGCACAATGCCCGTAGCCCCTTTTTCTTTAAGATTTATAACAGACTTACGCACATCCTTAGCACAGCCCTCAGTAAACTGGGTAAGATTGATATATCCTATTCCGTCAATAATTCCTGTATAGGCAATTGCTGGCAGTTTTATATTCTTACGAGTAATCTTGAAATCACGAGTTTTCTTTTCGCCCGGTCTCTTAATTCTAAGAACAAAAGTAGTACCAGGCTCACCGCGCAGCATATCGCTGACGTCAGAAGTCATCATTTTTTTTGTAACCTCCTTATCATCGACCTTCATGATGACATCTCCAACCTTAAGACCGACTTCAGCAGCAGGCATCCCCTCATAAGGCTCGCCAATAATAATTGTCGAATCCTTCCTCATTCGAATAATTGCACCTATTCCGCCATACTTACCAGTAGTCATTATTTTCAAGTCCCCCATATCCTCCTCCGAATAATATTCAGTATAAGGATCAAGAGTACTCAGCATAGCATCAATACCTACCCCAATGACCTTCTTAGCATCCAAAGTATCCACATATAAAACATCCAACTCTCGGTAAAGAGAATTGAAGATATCAAGATTTTTTGACACCTCGAAATTATGTTCAGTCTGAGCACAAGCAGAGCAAGAAGCAGAAAGACAGATAGCCGCCAATAAGTTTTTATATAATACTTTTTTCATTTCCATTTTTATTTTGGCCTCAAATATACGAATAACATATCAAAAAACTTCATTCTTCAATATTGATTCTTAAAAAAATCCTTTATTTTTGCATTGATATGGATAAAGACTTTGATAAAGTATTAAGGCGTTACAACCAATACCTTCGTTTGGAGAAATCATTTTCTCCCAACACAATAAGTGCTTACAATAGCGACTTAGAAAAATACATCAACTTTTTAGAAGGAGAAAACAAGAATTATCTCACAGTAAAACTTGAAGATGTACATGAATTTTCTTCTGTCCTTATAGATATGGGGATAGGAGCGACATCTCTATCTCGAATTTTAAGCGGTATACGAAGTTTTTACCGTTTCCTTCTACTATCCGACATAATAGATGTTGACCCAACGGAACTGTTAGAATATCCCAAGAAAGCTAGAAAGCTTCCGGACGTTCTATCCGTTGAAGAAGTCGATGATATCGAAGCCTCTATCGATCTTAGCCAACCCGAAGCCCAACGCAACAAGGCTATTATTGAAGTTCTATTTAGCTGCGGTCTACGCGTTAGCGAACTCTGCAACTTAAAGCTATCAGACTTATACCTTGACGAGGAATTCATCAAAGTATTTGGCAAAGGCAGCAAACAGCGCCTTGTCCCAATATCTAAGAAAGCCATAAAAGAACTAATGTTGTATTTTGAGGACCGCAAACACGTAGACATAAAACCTGGCTTTGAGGACTATGTTTTTGTGAGCAAATTCCGTAAAAAGAATCTTTCTCGAATTATGGTATTCGCTATGATAAAATCTTATGTAGAAAAAGCAGGCATTAAGAAGGTCGTATCTCCACATACATTTCGCCATAGCTTCGCCACATCATTACTTGAAGGAGGCGCCAATTTAAGAGCCATCCAAGCCATGTTAGGCCATGAATCAATTTCCACCACCGAGATATACATGCACATTGACATGAGCCATATCAGGGAAGAAATACTAACCCATCATCCAAGAAACAAGAAATAAGAGTTTTTCTATTAACAAAATACCGATTTAAAGTTAAACGCAAATTGAAGATTTTTCTGAGAGCTAACTTCCGCTAACTTCAGTTAACTCTCAGAAATTATTCTGTATTACAAAATACTTTAGCAGGGATTATGGGTGCACAAGAGTACCGATTTCCTCCCCATCAATAACCTTCTTAAGATTTCCGAGGACATCCATATTGAAGACATATATAGGGAGATTATTCTCCTTACACATAGCCGTAGCAGTAATATCCATAACCCTAAGATTACGCTGTAGGACCTCATCATAGGTAATATCCTTAAACTTAGTAGCAGTAGGATCCTTTTCTGGGTCAGCAGTGTAGACTCCATCAACTCGAGTACCTTTAAGCATAACCTCAGCCTCAATTTCAATACCTCGAAGACTTGAGCCTGTATCAGTTGTAAAATAAGGATTACCTGTACCAGCACTCATGATAACCACTTCTCCATTCTCCATAGCATCAATAGCCTTCCATTTGCTATAAAATTCTCCAATAGGTTCCATACGGATGGCCGTAAGCACTCTGCTTTTACATCCAATAGCCCCTAACGCGCTACTTACGGCAAGAGAATTGATTACCGTGGCACACATACCCATCTGGTCTCCTTTGACGCGATCAAAGCCCTTTCCTGCGCCAGAAAGTCCACGGAAGATATTACCGCCACCGATAACAATTCCAATCTGCACGCCCATATCATGAATTTCCTTAATTTGACGCGCATAATCATTCAGACGTTCAGTATCTATTCCTTGTTTTTTTTCTCCAGCCAAGCTTTCGCCAGAAAGCTTTAGCAAAATACGTTTAAATCTTGGCATATAAATAGAATTTATAAGTTTTAGTATTATGAGAAGAGTGTTTATTAAGAAAACTGAAAAGATTCAAGAATTGTCAATAAACCATAATCTCAAAACATAGAACAAAGGTAATAATTTTTTAAATATTAAAACCAAAAAGAGAGTCGATGCCGAAGCATCGTCCCTCTTTTATTATGTATGGAAAAATCCGCGTTTTTATTGCCACAGGTTGCCCCAATTCTCCTCATTTCCGTTACGTTCTGGAGCGAGAGTACCACTACCATCCGCAATTTCATCATCATGAATAGATAGGCACATCATTTGAGCTTTGAACTCTGAAACCTTTGTTTCAGGAATTATATACATCTTTTTCATATCTTTCTCACTTCAGTTAAAGAGTTCGCACATTATTTAATATAAATTTTCTTAGAAGATCCGTTAGAGTACTTAACAATGTTAACACCCTTTTGCATAGACTTCAAAGGAACACCACTTGGAGAATAAATAGCAACAATGTCCTTATCTCCGTTCTCATCATCAGTAGAAGAAATGAAAGTAGCATTCTTCATCATCTCATCGAGATCATTGAACATAAGCATTCTTGTCTTAGCTCCGTATGCTTGAGAAGCAGGAAGTTTAAGAATACATCTGTAAGAAGATACGTTCAAAGTTAATGGTCTAGAATTCTGAGCCAAATATTCTGCGTAAGAAATTCTATAGAAACAAGCCTCCTGTGAAGTAGAATGCTTCTGCAGTGCATAATAAGCAGTATCTGCATTAGAATCCATAAGAACGCAAGAAGAGTCATTATAGAAACCAGTCAACAAACCATAAGTAAGTGAATGATCTATAGGTTTAGTAGCGTTACCTCCGAAGAGTTTTGACTGCGACTTATCAGATCTCACGACAACAGGAGTGTGAGCAGGAATGTATGTAGTATCTGCCTGGTTCATTTTTATTACCGTTTCACCCACTTGAATACTACCACCAGCATTATATCTATACTTCTCAGTGACCTTATCAGTAAGAATCAAAGTGCGATAGTTACCAGTCATACCCGTTTCGTCATCAGTGTAAACATGACTATTGTCATCAACTCCAACAACAGCCCATGCAGTAATACCATATTTCTTAGGTATTTTAACAGCGAACGGACAGATGAATGTACCATACTTAGCACTTGTAATTTGCATAATAACCTTAGGGTTACGAGTAAGTTCCATATTAGAGATCACAATATTATGTGATTTCTTCGTGTCAGCATTTTTGAAATACAACGTATGGTTACCTGCAGAAGTAGTCGTAAATACTTGCTCTGCAATCTGTGGATGATAAGATGTATCCGTCTGTAAAGAGTTATCACATGTTATTGTCCATTCTTCAAGAATTTCTCCCTTAGGGTCCTTTATACCATAGACAACCGATCCATAGCTCTTAGTCCATCCACCATACTCAAATTTGAGTCGATAGTTAGTACCTAAGGCACCAGTTACTTCATCCGTTTCACATCTTAATGGCATCTCATAATAAGTAGAATCACCATAGAAATACTCTGTACTAGATGATGTAATACTCTTAATACCATTAGCGGCATATTTGAGCAAACCAGCAGTATTATTACCACCAGATGTAGTAGAGTTCTTGAAGTTTACGAGAGCTGCATCGTAAATAATACCCGGTCTACCAGAACCTCCAGAAATAGCTTCGTCAGTACCCTTAGTTTTGTCAACCATTCTCCATCCTACCATAGCATCGTAATTGACATTATTAGGACGAATAGAGAAGTTAGGGTTATAGATAGCATTTGTATCACTTGAATTCTGATGCCAATTACCCTTTTGAAGTTTTGAGATAAAATAAAGAACAGAATCCTCAATAAGTTCAGTACCCTTTCTATAAGTAGCAGCATCATCGAGAGCCTTTCTAACATCCGCGTTAGCGTATGTAGCATACTCTTCCTGACAGAAACCGATAGGTCTTTCTTTACCCCAAGCAATAAGAGCATCGAGTGAGTCAAGTTCTTCCTGAGTTGCAGGAGTATTTTCCTCATACCACCACAATTTACGTCCCTTCTCGAAGTGTACAAACTTATATGCCAACCAAGTAACGTTAGTTTCATCATCAATAGTGATTGTCACCTCAGCAGTACCATCATCCTTTGAGCGAACGATGAGCGAGTCTACCTGATAGTATCCAGCGATACATGGCAACGCACCATTTGCATCATAATATTTCTTACCAGTAGTAAGCAGAGTAGAGTCTGTCTTATTGGCAGGTGTCTCAGCATTGAAATAAATACCATGTAGGTCATCAACATCCGAACCTTGCTTACATACTCGAGCGAACATAGAAACTGAGTATAAATAACCAGGTTCAAGATCTCTTGCAGTAGCTGTGATCTTACCAGCTTCAAGAGGAAGTGTACTATCTCTCCAATACTCAATAAATGGAACAGACATTCCTGAAGTGTTCTTATACTGCGTAGGATCACCCTCATTTGACCATCCATTAGTATGGAAGTTTTCATCAGCATATACAGCCACACCAGTAGAATTCTTTGTAAATCTCCAAGCATCATGCAGATAGTAGATTACTGGGTAGTCAGGATAATCTGCTTGATTAAAACGATCATCAATACCATCACCATCATAGTCAGAATAAAATCCATAGAACATTGTACCATTAACGGTATGCGTCCAATCATCGTAAACAGAATTAGCTTCCTCAATAGTGAGTGTACGGTCGCCATACTTCTTGTTAATCGCATTCAACTTTTTTTCAACAAATGCTCTTGCCTCAGCAGAATACACATTACTATAATTTATGTATGCCCATGAAGAGTCAACACAACGTTTAGCATATTCGTATGCATCAGCAGACTTATTACAAACCTGAATCTGTGCTACCAATTCCTGTAGGAGTTCAAGATCCCAATACTTCTTTTGATAAGCTTCATCAAGTTCAGCTTGCTTATCAGCGTCAGGACCATACATAGGTCTCGTTTCGAGTTCGTATGTAGCAGTAGGACCGTGGTAAGTAAGAGTCAAGTT
>JAILIJ010000158.1 GCA_024695315.1 Bacteroidaceae bacterium | reverse complement strand
GTTGCAAACCGATATCGAAACGCTTTAATGCATCCAAGTGATATGCTCCGTTATTGTAATACTTCAGAAAAATGGAATTGCTTAAAAGATTACAATAACGGAGCATATCACTTGGATGCATTAAAGCGTTTCGATATCGGTTTGCAACTTGGCATAGATGCAACTCTCTTAAGCCATTATGTAATTGGATTAAAATATAAGCATGGATTTAGTGAATGCTTTAAACAATTTGGATTAAAAAGTCATTCATTTGGAATGACATTAGGTTATCGTTTTTGAGGAACTTAGATTCATTTTTTTGAGTAAAACATCCTTAAGACTACCTTTTTTTGAGCACTTCGCTTTTTTACATAAAAAGACAAAGTGCTTCTTTTTAGTAAAATTCGTATATTCAGATACTTTCATACTACATTATTTTCTCTATGCACATAGAACAAAATTAAAAATGGGTGACTCCACGATGGAATCACCCTACTTATTTATAATCATTTCACCTGATTTATTGTCCTGTTCATAGAGAATCGCCATACTCTACACATAGACATCGCTACTAACTATAAAAATTCAACTTATTATTTCTAATTCAAAAAATGCCTTTATAATATTTTTTACTTCATATCATGCCCTTCCTGTATATCCTATCTGCCCAGGTAGACAAAGTTTTTGTTTCTTAGGAAATGTTGCTTCAAAAGCCTCAAACGCCTCAGGGTTCTCCTCTGCAACAAAATATCCTTTAGGAGGACAGTAAGTAGTTTCCAACCCCATAAGATACCCAGGTATAAGTTCCTGAGCCAAAAAATATGGAACAAAAGCCCCTTTAGGCTCTGCGTGATAATGAATGCCTAGTTTACTAGCAAAATCAAAACCTGCATGACGATAAAAATCAATATTTCCTTCTATACTAACAATTGGAATCCCCATCTCACGGGCACGATCTAAAGAGTATTCCATAAGCTTCAGCCCATATCCTCTATGTCTATATTCTGGATGAATACTTATTGGGCCATACATCCAAGACGGAATAGAACTACCATCTTCAAGTATAAGTTCAGCATCACAACACATGACATGACCTATTATCCTATCATCTTCTTCCATAACGAAATCTAGTTCAGGAATAAATTCAGGACTTTTCCTGTACTGATGCATCACATAATGTTCAGTACAACCTGGACGATATACATTCCAAAACGATTCACGTATGAGATTTTCAACCTCACGATAGTCTTTTGGTTCTTCTAATCGAATATTCATGGTCGTTTAATTTTCTTTGTTTTCACTAATAAGTTCCAGTATTGTATATTATTTCTAATTCACGATACTGACACCGCCTATGATATTGCTCGCTACAACATGTAAACATGGTGCATTTTTATTGACATTTTTACACGTCTCATCACCAACTTCGCCAAACAAACTCCGACTTTTGACCAACACATTTACGCTTGACGGCACGCGTAATTCTATTCCTCCAATACATGTCCTAATATCTATTTCCTCATCCTCATTTATGACCGCATTACGCAAATCAAATCTTATTCCTCCACAAAAAGCATCAAGTCTAGCACCATGAAATGTTTCCCCACGAAAAACATATTCATCACCGCCAAAACTTGTCATGCAGCAAAGGCGTTTGCCATCTTCCCCAAAAGGTAAACTGCGACGGAGCCACTGTCCCTTATCATGGATAAATCCTCTAACGATAAACGCAATCCCTTCATAAATTAGGAAGCATACAAGTATATAGTCTATCCAAGCCTGTTGCCACAACCATTCAAGGTCGACGATTTTTAGCAGACTCGCAAGCTTCAATCCACCCCATACCAACAACACAACTCCTATAATACTCCTTCTCGTCATAAATTATTATCTACATTTTTTCAATAATCTAGAATATCAATGGCTAAAAATCTCAAAAAAACATTTGTAGAAAGCAGCCATCTGAAAAATTTTGTGCAAATATAATTATATAAATGTTCTACCTATAATTTCTGGGATATTCTGCAGTTCTTTGTGACGAATGGCATAATTTTTCTCGATGAAATGGAAATATTGCCAAACAACACCCTAAATCTTTTTTAGACAAACATTAACACAAAATACCCTTAAATTGCCGCATTAAACAATATTCTATAGTATTCTATCTCTTTTTAACATGCATAAAAATAATATAAAACTCTCTACAAAAAAATATATAGTGCTTATAGAAAATGCGCACAAATTATCCTGTATACACTCTACAAAATGGATAATTATAAAAAACATTATTATAAAATATCAAAAAAAGCAATTAAAATTTTGCAATACGACGAATCAATCATAATTTTGCAGTATAAAAGATGAAAAAAATAAGCGAAACAATAAAAACTAGGTTTATTAGTTCCACCTTTATATCCATAACTGTGGTTATATTCAAACCATTTAATCTTGGATTATGGGGGTGGCATTTTTACATTCATATCTTTCTTATGGGAATATTAGGATTCATTATTTGCCTAATATCAGAATCAATCGTAAGACATATACTAAAAATGCCTGTTTCTTTTGATAAAGGAGTCGGCTACATCATAAAACGTAACCTCCGTTTTCAATTGATAAATACACCTTTTGTGACACTGGCAATCTGCCTATACAGACACCTTGTACTCAATAATGATATTGCCAGTAACAAACTGACATTTTTGAATTATATCGACTCACTTATCATAATATCATTTTGCTCTTTCGTTATTGGACTCTACTGGCGTTTTAAGCTACGTAGCAAATTCATGGCCGTAGAATTAGAGGAAATGCGCTCACTTAACGAACATTTACAAGAGCTGCAAAAGACAAATTATCATCTTGACGATAAAAACAACGACACTGAAGAAATTGAGCTACACACAGATAAAAATAATACCAAAGATACAGAAAAAGGGGCTACAACAAATAATGCGTCAAAATCACATATCATAACACTTACTGGTACGACCAGCGACAAACTAACACTTAATATCAACAACCTCATATATATCGAGACTGTAGGCAATTATGTAAAAGTATATCACCTAAAAGAAGGAAATGTATATTCTGATATGATTCGCGCGACATCAAAACAGATGGAGGAAAGGCTTCAGGACTACTCACATATCATACGCTGTCATCGTGCCTTTCTTATAAATTTAAGACACGTAGAACAGATTACATCTAAAGCTGGCAACACTCAAGTCCTTATGAGCCATTGTAATGAATATATACCTGTTTCACGTAGCAACCTAAACGACGTTAAGGAAGCCATTAGAGACATAAAATAACATGCACATTTCTTACGTTACATTAACAGAAATGTAACAATTTACTTTGTGTATTCTTTATAACCTAATTTAGTAAACTTAACAGCCTTACTACCATTTCGCAGGTACACACCATCACACGTAACAATATCATTTCCATCAAGAATTCCATGATGCACATTTCCTGTTTCATCACCATATTTTCCTAAGATCTTTACTGGTGACAAACCATGAACAACCTCTCTCAACTCATCATTATAAGTATAAACACGACGCAACATAAAACACTGGGTAAAAGCTCCTGTCTCAACCTCAGATACAGAAAGTGGCAATGTGATATACTGCAAAGAAGAACAATTTGAAAATGCTCTACCGAGGATTTTAGTCACCTTATTTGATAGCCTCAACTCTCTCAAATTCTGACAATCCGAAAACATCATCGGACTTACGGCATGAGATACAGTATAAAAATCAACATAATACTTTCCACCACTCTCTGCAAACTTATACCCAGTACCCTTAAAAGCATTTGTACGTCTAAACTTCGAGAAGTTATCCTCGGTCATATTCGTAAAATCGTAAACCGTATTTCCCATTGTATAGGAGCATCCATCTGCAGACATGCGACAATAGGCATTCTTTCCGTCAGAAACAAAATCAGCACTAGAAATATCCAAAGACGTCAATACACCAATCTTCCACCCTACATTAATCTCATTTTTGTCTGTAGCACCAAGCATTCTCCTTAAGAAAGCCACATCACGCCCATTAAGTTTTCCTGTAATAACAAGTTTCTTTATCTTGTCCATTTTAGCCACACCAATAAGTTCAGGCAAAGTACCAGGAGACACTACACTAACAGTTTTATTCACATAATAATCCTCCGAACATGGCCTTATTCCATACAATATACTATTAGCAACATACGGTACAGAAGAACATTCCCAATAAGGGAAAAGCGAAAACATATAATACCCATTACCTGCACCATTCCAGCCAAGATTAAAATGCAAATATGGCCCATTACTACCATCACAAACGAATGCATGCCCACCTCCTGTCAATATCACGGGTCTTCTATTCTCCAACTCATTAACAACTATAGACGAGATTTCTCCAGGAGTGACATTTGAATTATATAAACAAGAAGGAGAATATCCCCAAAAATTGACAAAAGCAGATCGCGCATGCGCAACAGATGCAGAAGTTTCCAAATCCTGAAAATCACTTGCAACAGAGAAAGCACACATACTTGTAAGTTTTGCCACAGAAGACGCATCTTCCTGTTTTTTCTTTACAGAACTATAAGCAGGCTTCATAGATGTCCAACAAGGGACATATTCAGAAAAATCACAACTCATAGATTGTCCATTCCACATGTAGGAAAAAGATTTCTTACCAACCGATGGATACTTGTGATAAAACATAATTTGCGACATAGCAACCGCCACACATCCCACAAGCTTATTTCCATTGACTAGTGGACTCTCTGGACACATTATGTTATACGGATATTTCTGTCCCCAACGCGTAGCACCAAGTAATGGTCGAACACTTACATAGGAAGGCATAGAAACACTCGACACACCGGATAATAAGGTGCAAAGCTGCTCCCTATATGATGTGATGAGATTACGGCTCCACCCTCCTTCTGGATTAGAAAATACATTGTCTATAGAATAAGCAAGAATAGGATTTTCTAACAATGAAGCATATTCATCCTTCGCAACAATGGCAAATGCCCTATTGGTAGCATCCTCCAGAACCACCAATTCATCATACTCCTCAGTCATCTTCAATTCTAATCTAGAAGACTTCGTCCCATGATTTACAAGCCAAGACTTTGCCCTAGTCAATTCCGTCTGAGCCACACCATACAGTCCTAAATGTAAAACCAAAATTATAGTTAAAATTCTCTTCATAGCCGCTTATTTATACCTGCAAATAAACGAAATAAGTTTTGATTCACAAATCAAAAATAATATTTTTTCATAATACAGACTT
The DNA here is from genome assembly GCA_024695315.1 of Bacteroidaceae bacterium. Classification (GTDB taxonomy): domain Bacteria; phylum Bacteroidota; class Bacteroidia; order Bacteroidales; family Bacteroidaceae; genus Minthosoma. The sequence continues at coordinate 7,438 of JAILIJ010000158.1, read as the reverse complement.
ACATATTTAATTTTTTCATTTACCTTTGCATAAGAATCTTAAAAAATTATGATATTCAAATTAAATAAATCATTAACTTTTCCAAATCCTAAATACGGAGAAGAAGATGGCCTCCTTGCAATAGGAGGCGATTTGTCCCTTGACAGACTTCTGCTCGCCTACTCTTATGGTATATTCCCGTGGTACGCATACAAAGAAGGAGTCATCGAATGGTGGTGTCCTATGAAAAGATTTGTAATCTTCCCGCAAAAAATTCATATTTCCCACTCCATGCGTACTCTTCTCAACAAGAATCGCTATATGGTCACATTCAACCAAAACTTTGATAGCGTTATTCACAACTGCGCCGCATTAAGAGATCAAATGGAAGGTGCATGGCTGGGACCTGAAATGATTGAGGCCTACACAAATCTTCACACAAACGGATTTGCCATAAGCGTAGAAGTATGGGATACACAAACTACCTATGAAGAAGGAAACGAAAAAGACACCTTCAATGACAAACACCACAAACTCGTTGGTGGACTCTACGGAGTAACTATCGGAAAATGCCTGTTCGGCGAGAGTATGTTTTCACTTATACCAAGTGCTTCAAAAATTGCTCTTATTAAATTGTGTGAATTCATGACTCAAAAAGGGGGTACCATGATCGACTGCCAGTTCGAAACATCTCACCTAAAGTCAATGGGAGGTGAGTATATTACGTATGATGAGTACATGAAATACGTAAAAGAAGCCCACAACTAAGAGAAAAAATAGCAATTCAATATTTTTTTTACAAAAAAACGCATTTTCTTCAACCTTTATTTGTCATTATTCGGACAAAAGTCTTATCTTTGCAACCGCAATTGCGAAAGCAAGAGCACCAAGGCTGCCGAAATGGTGGAATGGTAGACACGAGGGACTTAAAATCCCTTGGGCATAACGCCTGTGCGGGTTCGAGTCCCGCTTTCGGTACCACAGAATAATCGATGTACATACTCTACAAGTTGTACATCGATTTTCTTTTAGAACATTTTCATATAATTGTATATTATACAGTATACAGATGTATAAATATAATTTTCAAACACTCGACTATCAGAAAAAAAAGAAGTAACAATCTTCACAGATTATCACTTCTCTCAAACCTTTGTTCATTCAAACGTTTAATAACCAAATACTAATACCTTTAACCTAAATCTAATCAAATCCTTTTTTATATCTTTTAACTAATGCTTTTACTTGTCTATTAAAACAAACATCTCAACTTAACTAAAAATCCTAATCAATCTAATTACCACATCCTCAATCTTCCTACCTACCTTAATACCTATCTATTTAAATCATTTTCTTGTCCATCAATCTTTTACCTTTCTAATACTTATCGTATTTCGAAATCTTTTTACCCTTTTCAACTAACACTTAATAATTCTTTATATATTGTGTAACAATTATATACTTTCAAAATTATCCTTATTAAAACAATCTTTTTTTATCCTTAAAACCCTAATACTATTGAAACAAATACCTTAATGCTAATACCTTAACTAACCTAATTAATAATCAATCTGTTTTCTAATGAAAACGTGAGGATTCACATCCTGATGTCATTTGAAAACTTCAGAAGAAAATCAAAACTTAGTTTCATCATTTCTTATGTCTTTGTTTCCTTTTGACGATGCAAAGTTAAGGACTAATAAAATGACAGCAAACTTTTTCTTTAAAAAAATCACAAAAACACGCGTTTTATTGATACATATCATTGTTTGTGCACCCACACACCATAAAATTCTGCATTTGTGCGCCCGCACACCATAAAATACGAATTTTCACAAGCAGCATCGGCATAAATATCACATTTCCGCCATTACAAACATATCACTTACATATTGACAGCAATTCATAGATATTTACACACACAAAAATACTCATTTAAGAGAAAAAAGCATAAATCGGACAACAAACAAAACAAATTTTCATTAACTCAATATTCCACATCACCACATTTATGTGCATCACACATAAAAAAAAAGAAAACTAATATTCATCAAATTGTTTTCACTATTGTAGTCTATAAAAAAACGTTCAAGTATAATTCTTTGACAAAAAAGGAAGATTCATAATTATCAATTTTTGAAGATTTTACTCTCTAATCTTACTTCCCTCATCCTTAAAGTCAAATAAATGAGAAAAGAATTTCGATTTCAATTTTAAAAGGTGTATCTTTGCAGCCGATTTCAGAAAAAAAGTATTTCAAGAAGCAAAAAACAGAAAAAGCAAAAGAAGCTATATAAACAAACAAGGCAAAAAAGATGATTACAGTCGACAATCTCACCGTAGAGTTCGGAGGAACAACTCTTTTCAAGGATATTTCATTTCAAATAAACGAAAAAGACCGTATTGCACTCATGGGCAAAAACGGAGCTGGAAAGAGCACACTGCTCAAGATTCTCGCAGGAGTGAGAACAGCAACTAGAGGAACAGTATCAGCACCTAAAGACTGTGTCATAGCATACCTTCCACAACATTTGATGACAGAAGACGGAAGGACTGTCTTTGAAGAGACATGCCAAGCCTTTGCACACTTGAAAGAGACAGAAAAGGAAATCGAAGCCATAAATAACGAATTGGCAACGCGAACAGACTACGAAAGCGATGAATACATGGCGCTGATAGAAAAAGTAAGCACACTGAGCGAGAAATTCTACGCCATAGATATGACGCATTTCGAAGAAGATGTGGAGAAAACACTTCTTGGACTCGGATTCGAAAGAAAAGACTTCGACCGACCAACAAGCGAGTTTTCTGGAGGATGGAGAATGCGTATAGAGCTAGCTAAACTATTACTCAAGGATCCAGATGTACTACTTCTCGATGAGCCAACCAACCACTTGGATATAGAATCCATACAATGGTTAGAAGACTTCATCAAAGAATCCAGTAAAGCCGTAGTCGTCATCAGCCATGACCGCAAGTTCGTAGACAGCATTACCACACGTACCATAGAAGTCACTATGGGACGTATTTACGACTATAAAGCATCTTATTCTCACTACCTCGAACTAAGACAGGAACGTCGAGAGCAGCAGAGAAAACAGTATGAGGAGCAGCAAAAGATGATTCAAGAAACCAAAGACTTCATCGAACGCTTCAAAGGTACATACTCAAAGACCCTACAGGTACAGTCACGTGTTAAGATGCTCGAAAAACTCGACATCATAGAAATTGACGAAGAGGACACAAGCGCACTCAGACTCAAATTTCCACCTTCACCACGCTCTGGCCAATATCCTGTCATAGCATCAGGAGTAGGAAAAGCCTTTGACAGAGTAATCTTCAAAGACGCATCCTTCACAATAGAGAGAGGCGAAAAAGTCGCATTCGTAGGACGTAATGGCGAAGGTAAATCTACCATGGTAAAATGTATCATGGGAGAACTTGAACACGAGGGTTCACTACAACTCGGACATAACGTGCAAATAGGATATTTCGCCCAAAACCAAGCATCATTACTCGATGGCGAACTAACAGTTTTCCAGACCATCGACGACGTGGCTAAGGGAGAGATTAGAAACAAGATTCGCGACTTGCTTGGTGCATTCATGTTTGGAGGCGAAGAAAGTACCAAAAAGGTGAAAGTCCTCTCTGGAGGCGAGCGTACACGACTCGCCATACTTAAGTTGCTTCTCGAGCCTGTAAACCTACTTATCCTCGATGAGCCAACAAACCACCTCGACTTAAAGACCAAGGATGTGCTCAAACAAGCCTTAAAAGACTTTGACGGCACACTCATCGTCGTCAGTCACGACCGAGACTTCCTTGATGGACTAGTAAACAAAGTATACGAATTTGGACACCAGAAAGTCAAAGAACACCTTTGCGGTATCTATGAGTTCCTCGAGACAAAGAAAATGGAATCTCTCCAGGAACTGGAAAAGAAAAGTCGATAAATAACAAAAATAAAAAATAGGTATAAGCAACCCTAACAAAAACTTAACATGTATTACGTATCAAAACAAATGGAGATTGCTGGGTGCCATGCACTCAAACTCTCCTACAGAAGCAAATGCGAGAACCTTCACGGACACAACTGGATTGTGACCGTTCATTGCAAAGCTAAAGAATTGAATGGAGACGGCATGGTAATAGATTTTGCCCATGTCAAAGAAAAAATTCATGGTTACCTGGATCATGGTAACTTCAACGAACTGCTACCCTTCAACCCGACTGCGGAAAACATCGCAAAATGGGTATGCGACCAAGTTCCACACTGCTGGAAAGTGGACGTAGAGGAAAGCAAAGCCAATATCGCGACATACATCAAAGATGAGGATTGATGCATAAAAGAGTAACGCTATAAGCATAAATCCAAAATAGATGAAAGTTAACGAAATATTCTATTCACTTCAAGGAGAAGGACACTATACCGGCACACCTGCCATTTTCATACGATTCGCAATGTGCAACCTCAGATGCAGCTTCTGCGACACAGACTTTAACAGTTTTACAGAGATGAGCGAAGAGGAAATCGTAGAAAAAGCTAAGAGTTATCCAGCAAATCACGTGGTAATAACAGGAGGCGAACCAACACTACAAATCACAGCTTCTTTAATCGACAAACTCCATAAAGCTGGAAAATATGTGCAAATTGAGACAAACGGCACCAACAAGCTACCTGAGGGATGTATGATCGACTGGGTCACTTGTTCTCCTAAATACAAAGCCGTAAAACTCGACCATATCGACGAACTCAAAGTCGTATTTGAAGGCAACGGACAGGATATGAGCCAATACGCCACACTCCAAGCAAGCGAATATAGGCTACAGCCTTGCGACACGCAGGACGCAGAGAAAAACAAAGAGATTTTAAAACAGACAATTGATTTTATACTCAATAATCCAATATGGAAACTATCACTTCAAACGCACAAGATCTTGAACGTGCGATAAGGACCATCATAACTGCCATTGGGGAAAACCCTGACAGAGAAGGAATCGTTGAGACTCCTGCTCGAATAACAAGAATGTTCAAGGAAATCTTTCGTGGATACGACGAAAGCCAAAAACCAAAAATCACCACTTTCACCAACGAAGCACACTCTTCAGATATGATATGTGACAGCGGCGATTTCTATTCTATGTGTGAACACCACATGCTACCCTTCTTCGGACAGTATCACTTCGCATACATTCCAAGCCCTACGGGAAAAATCCTCGGCATAAGCAAGGTGGCAAGAGTCGTTGGATACTGCGCCGCAAGACTACAGCTCCAGGAACGTCTCGGACACGACATCGTTGATATGCTCTCGGAAGCACTCGACGGCGAAGCACTCGGATTTGCTATCGTACTTAAGGGACGCCACATGTGCAAGACCATGAGGGGCGTAAAGAACAACGGTCCTATGTGTACAACTTATTTCACAGGTAAGTTCAAAGAAGACGCACAACTAAGAAATGAGTTCCTCCTACTTATGAACAACCAATAAAGCGCCTGGAACACCTTCGCATTACAGAGCGCACAATAAATCTTTTGAACAATGAGAAATCTTGCATATTTACTGCTTGCACTATGCTCCCTCATATCCACAAGCTGCAACGGACAAGCCAACGGAGAAAAGGAGATAGAGGCTCTTATCGAGACCACAGAGGGCAATATTCGTGTCAAATTATATAACGACACTCCTGGCCACCGCGACAACTTCATAAAAAATGCCAAAGATGGCAAATACGATGGTGTACTCTTCCACAGAATTGTTCGTAACTTCATGATCCAGACAGGTAACCCCGACACAAAGCAGGGGGCTATTGTCGACACTACGAAGGAAACGGAAAGGATACCTGCTGAGATACATTTTCCACAACATTTTAGCAGAAAAGGAGTCCTGGCTGCAGCAAGAGACAACGATGATATAAATCCTGAACGTGCCTCCGACAAATACCAGTTCTACATAGTCACGGGCAAGCCTATAAGCGATGCCGATTTAGACGGCTATGAAGCATCACGACAGCAGAAACTCGCAGAAGAGATCTACAACCAAAAAGTCAAGGATAATGAGGAAAAAATACAAGCTATGAGAGCTGCCAGACAACGTGACGACTTAGGATATTTCCTACAAGACCTCATGAACGATGCAAACTACGAGGCATCCGTCAACCCTCCACTTACATACACAAATAAGATTCGTAAAGCCTATCGCACCTATGGTGGTGCCCCATGGCTTGATGACGACTACACCATATTCGGAGAAGTGGTTGACGGTATGAAAGTGGTACTCACGATCCAAAAAATCAGGACCAACAGCAACGATTTTCCACTTAAAGAAATAAGAATTAATAAAGTAACCATACTGTAATAGGTATGGTTACTTTTTTCGTTTAATACAGGATGGTGACCGTTACGACCTGCAGTATCGTACAGCTCAGGACAGTCATGTGCGTGAGGATCATGCGCTGCTCCACGGCACCACATTGCCACCTTCTGACCCTTTCTGGGATAAATATTATCCTCCAAACGGCTGGGGATGTCGTTGCACCGTCGTACAGGTACGTAAAGGGAAGTTCCCTCTGAGCGACCCCGAACTGGCTATGAAGCGGGGAGACAACTCTACAGCTGGTGTCAAACAACAGATGTTCCGCTTCAACCCGGGAAAGCAAATGAAGATCTTCCCGCCTAAGCATCCGTACTACAAGACACCAGCCTCAGACGGCAAGACCGTCAGCAACGTTGCCCATGACGAGTTCGTCAGAAGACAGCGCAGGGAACTCGAAGCATGGTGCAAGAGCAATACGCCAACCGTCAAGGTGGGCAAGTTCTCAGCCAAGCGTTTCGATGTAAGCACGTCAGATGACACGGTGTACGTCAATAAGACCTTCTATAAGGAAATGGGTAATAAGCATCAAGAAGACTCGCTCTATCCTGTGCGCCTTGCCTATGCTCGCAAGGCACATGAGATGCTTGCCAAGGCAACGAAGCTTTACGACGAACCATCCAAAAACCATCCGGATGCAGTCTTTGAAGCATGGCAGTATGGTGATAAGGATTTCCGTGTTGAGTTTAAGGTTAAGCGCAATGCTGACGGTCGCTTCCTGCATTACATAAGACTATATAAAAAGTAAAAAGCAAATCTCCCGTCGCCTTCGCAGTGTGGGCTTTAGCCCTAAACGATAACTTGGAAATTTGCTTTTTAACGTTGCAAATATAAGCATCATTTATTTAACTACCAAGGATATCTATCGTAACCATCGTTTCCACTCCCCCAATAACCGTAAAAAGGCTTTGAGAACAGAAAAGAAAATGTATTAAGAATCTGGCAGGAGACAAAGGATATCGTGGTAAGAAAGAGGTAAACGGGACGCAGAATCTCATTCCAAGAGTTCCTAAAAAATCAGACAGTAGATATCAGAAATCCAAGATGCACAAGCTCTTTTGCAAGCGTGCTGGCATAGAACCGACAAT
>JAILIJ010000156.1 GCA_024695315.1 Bacteroidaceae bacterium | reverse complement strand
TACCTTAATAATTCATAATTAAACAAAAAATGCTATTCCGACAACAATATGTCTGAATAGCATTTCATATGTAGTTAATTTTTTACATCTATTTCACAATAACAAATCCTCCTTGATCAGCCATAGTAACAGTCATATTATTGCCCGAAACCTTAACTTCTTTCTTTTGAGGTTCACGAGTTTTTTCATTATCGCTATAAAGAGTTACCATATCTCCTTTCATTATCATTGGAAGATCTAGTTTTAGAGTAAGTTTTCCACCTGTAGCATTATTTCCAGCAATATACCATTTTTCGCCACACCTACGTGCAAGAACACAATACTTACCAGGATATCCATCTATAAATACCGTTTCATCCCACGTCGTAGGAACATTTTTCATATAATCGAGGCATATTTCTGGTGCCCCACCGTGTCCTACCTCTCCAAGATTCTCAGGAGTAATAGCAAAATTCTGTATTGGATTTTGGAACAAAACCGTTGTAGCAAGTTCGTGACAATCCGTTGTTCTACGTTTATTTCCACGCTTTGTTGGATCATTACCCTTATTTAGAGTTCGTGAGAGAAAACATCCTCCAAACTCCATACATCCAACAGTATTACGTACAAAAGGATGAAGAGCTGTATTCTGAGCCTCCACATCACAATAATGCTGTTCAAAGAACAAGTTTTCAGATGCTAATACCGCCTCAGATCCAACATAATTAGGATACATACGTTCCCATCCACGTGGAAGAGTACATCCATGGAAAATAACCATGAGTCCATAATCATCCGCATCAGAAAGTATTGCTTCATATAAACGCATAGTCTCCTGCTTATCACCTCCAAAGAAGTCAACCTTTATACCTTTTACTCCAATTTTATTCATCCACTTCATATACTGCTTACGAGTAATTGGATTACCCATAATATTTATTGGGCCCTGCTCTATATCATTCCACCATCCACTAGAACTATACCATAAGAATACATCAATTCCTTGACTCTGCGAGTAACGTACAAGGTCTTCCATACGTTCCTTACCAATATTATTATCCCACCAGTTATCTACTAGAACATATTCATATCCCATGGACTTGGCAAGAGATATAAACTGCACTTGGTCATTATAGTTTATTGAACCATCTTGCCAAACTATCCAACTCCAAGTACCTCGTCCAAATTTGTACTTATGTTCGCTCTTATATTCAGGAGTAACATAATCCCAAGGTATGGTAGTCTCAACAATAGGTTTTAACGTTGTTCCTACAGTTATAGTACGCCAAGGAGTAGCTCCAGGGAGAGCAAATGCAGGCTCTACAGTTCCGTTACCATTATTTTCTTCCTGCATAGGAAACTCTATGGTATAAAGTCCTTCCCCTTGCATATCAGAAAGTCTAGAACCACAATAATGAGAATTTACTCCTGTCTCACTAATAAGTACCCATCCTTCCTTTTTCTTTTCTGACTTAATTTTCTTACTCTTCGAATCAACTGCATAAGCATACTGAGCCCCTCCTACATGGAATAAACAAGGAAAAGTAAATCCATGTCCATATTTAGACTTTCTTGTCATCGGAGCATCGAAGACATATTCCTCCTCATAACTTGGCTTTGTTCCCTTCCATCCTATCATTGCATCAGACTGTGGACAAACGAATGTTGTAGTCATCGCAGGAAAATCAAATCCTGTAGCCTCACTCATAATTCTAACAGAGAATTTCTTTCCATTTGTTCTATCGGGCTGATTAGGTATGACGTATCTAAAAGCTATATCATTATTGCTTACACGGAATTCTATTTCACATGTCATATTCTTATTATTCTTCAGCTTTACCTTTAACAGATTAGCGTCAACTACTACATTACTAGTCTTACTCTTCTCAAGCTTATAATTATAATATAGATGTTCCTCTACCTTGCTTACCAAAGTTAATTCTTTTGAGAAATCTGCAAAATTAGCAACAAATCCCAGTGGAGATTCATCAAGCATCTGTATACCATCATAAGTTACAGAATAAACCGGTTTACCATCCTTTAGGTCAAAGTTCAAGATCAACTTTCCATCAGGTCCACTTGAAGTTATAGGCTCAGCAAAACAGCCAACAGACATTACTGTCACAATTAGAAGTAAAAGGACTTTTTTCATTTTATAGTCATTATATTTGGTTATATTACAAATTCTAATTTTGCTATTTACATATAGAAATAGTATGGTGAAGTTATAACTATGCTTTTAGGACTTCAGAATAAGCTTCTATAGCCTTCTTACAGATTTCCACAGCCTCGTCAATATTACCATCTATATGTCCTCCTGCCGCATTAAAATGTCCTCCTCCATTGAAGAATTTCTCTGCGAGTTCACGTGCCGAGAAGTCGTCATACGATCTTACAGATACCCAGACTACAGGCTTTTCCGTATCCTCACGAAGTGATATGGAAAGTTTTTGTCCTCTAATTGCAAGAGGCATATTGACAACTCCCTCCATATCGCCCTTCAAAAAGTTAAATCTACTTAGTTCTTCTCGTGATACCGCGAAATAAGATGCGTGTAACTCTGGATATTGTACTAATTTTTCGCTCAGTATATATCCCATCAAACGATAACGGTCGACAGTATATGTATTAAATAGTTTACGGTAAATAACATCCTTGTTTATTCCTTTACGCAATAATTCCGCTATAATCATGAATATGTCAGGCTCATTACTATTATAAGTAAATCCTCCCGTATCTGTACACATTCCCGCATATAAATCCTCAGCACCATACAGATTCAAGTTTGCCATACCACCAATCTTGTCAATCACACGGAAAACAAGTTCGCAAGTACTACTACAATCTGGACGTGATATAATTAGATTTGCAAAGTCATCTGGTTCCAAATGATGATCTATCAAAACCTTTCGTGCTACTGATTTCTGTACAGGGATTGCTACCTCATCAATTCTTGAAAGTGTATTAAAATCAAGACAACAAATTAGGTCCGCCATATTTATAAGATTATAGCTTAACGCCTTCTGTCTTTCAAAAATTACGACCTTTTCTGCGTCATGCATCCACTTTAGAAAGTCTGGAAAGATATTAGGTACAATAACATTTACTGTCTTACCTTTTCTCTCCAAATATTCTTTAAGTCCCAAAGAAGACCCTATAGCATCACCATCTGGCGATGAGTGTGTAACGATTACTACATTCTTGCACTCATCAAAGTATTTTTTTATTTCCGTAGCCTCCTTAGGAGTAATCTTTTGTTTCAACATCTTATTATATAGTTACTATTAAGATATATTGCGAGCTATTGCTCTTTCAGATTTTGGTTATCTAATTTTAAGGAACCATTAATAATATCATACACCTCCTTTATAAGCTCCTTGGATTTCTTTCCTTTGAAATCCTCATAAGGAATGGGTTTATGAATTATAAGTTCCAATGGATGATGATTTACCATTGTAGCATCACGACTAAACACTTCATAGCTACCATTTATCGTTATAGGAACAATTGGACGTTCCAATTGACTAGCCAACATAAAAGCGCCTCGCTTAAATTCTGCTATCTTACCATCATGAGTACGAGTTCCCTCTGGGAAGATACACATAGACATTCCATTTTCGAGCAAATTTCTTGATGCAGCCACCGCATTGGCAATAGAAGAAATTGACTCTCCTATATAAACATGTCCAGATTTATAGCAAGCATATCCTATAAATGGAATATTGCGTAAATAATCCTTCATCATCCACTTGAACTTATGCCCCAAATACGCGTACACAAGAAAGATATCAAAATACCCTTGATGATTTGGCATAAAGACATAAGTCTGCTTTGGATCGAGATACTCACGTCCTACCACAGACACGGGCAAAAGATATATAGAACAAGTAAACCAGCTCCAAAACTGAGGTACATAATGTGCAACATATCTTCTATCTCCCAATAAGCCCGCTAAAGCCGTAATGCTGCCACAAATAGCTGAAACAACAATAAAAATAGGTGTTGCTATCAAATATGTGTATGTTTTATATACCATCCTATTGACTTTTTTCTATTATCTTTTATTCATTCAGTAATAATCTCGAGCTCAATATAACTACTTTTTCTGATCCTTTAACATTGAATCTGGAATTTTTCTAAGAGTTATTACACAAATCTCTGGCCATGCTCCGTATCTAAAAGGTCCTATATACCCCCCTATACCTTCTGAAACATTCAAAACCTGTGTTCCCTCTTTATAAATGCCAGACCACTCTTTATATTTAAGAGAAACTGGAGACATTCCCCATATTTTAAATTGCCCCGCATGTGTATGTCCAGAAAGAGTAAGCTGAACAGAAGTGTTCGGTACAATTTGCATTTTCCAATGAGAAGGATCGTGACTGAGCATCACTATAAAATCTTTTTTCTTAACGCCTTTTAAGGCCTTATAAATGTCGCCATACTGTGGAAATGGAGGATTACCATAATTTTCCACCCCTGCAATAATTATATATTCATTATCTCTACGTATTTTAACATGCTCATTATTGAGAGGAGTCCACCCAAATCCCTTTTCATCGAACAAGAGCCTGTCAACATCAGCTTTTTGAGCCTTTTCTGGTATACTTGAATATGTTGCATAGTCATGGTTACCAAGAATACAATATACACCATCTGGTGCTTTTATTTTCTTAAAGACATCTCTCAGTCCTGCCAACTCCAGCGATTCTCTATTAACAAGGTCTCCAGTAAATGCGACCAAATCGCATTGCTGCTTATTTATTATTTCAACCATTTTTCGGATATCATTTTCTCGTCCTCCTCGGAATGTCCCTGTATGTACATCCGAAAACTGCAATATTCGATATCCATCAAACTTGGCCGGAAGGTCATCATAAAAGATTACATGTTGCTGTACAACAAAATGTCTACTTCCCCAAAATATCCCTGTAAAAAGCACAAGAACCAACAGCATAGCAAAAGCCATACCCGATATTCGGAGCGTAGTCCGTAATATGTTCTTTGTTCTCACAGTCATTTAATCACATTAAATTTCCTTCAAGGTATTTACTCATTTCCTGTACAGGAAGCTTTCTTCTCAATGCGTAGTCCTCCAACTGCACATTATCAATAGCTCCCACGGAGAAATAACGAGCTTTTGGATGCCTAATCATAAGTCCGCTTACAGAAGAATGTGGCTGCATCATTCCATTGCCTGTCAAAGTAACTCCAATACTTGAATAGTCTATTAACTTATCGAGTAAGAAATTCAAAGAAATATCTGGCAAACAGGGATAGCCGATAGCTGGTCTTATTCCCACGAATTTTTCCTGATGCAATTCCTCCATCGTCAAATTTTCCTCTTCTGCATATCCCCAAATTTTCTTTCTCACCTCCTCATGCAAACATTCAGCAGCGGCCTCAGCCAATCTATCCGCCAAAGTCTGCACAAGCATTTTCTCATAGGGGTCATCCTCCTTAAATTGTCTTTGCATCTCTGAATCCACAGATGTAGCAAACAGTCCTATTGTATCTTGAAGACCAAGTCCCTTAGGTCTTATAAAATCACTAAGACACAAGCAGTATCCCGTAGAGTCAGGTTGTTGCTGTCGAAGCATTGGCAATCTAGCAATGACCTGCGGATTCATTCTGCAGCAAGGACAATCTGTCGGATGCTCCAATATAATATCATCGTCCTCTGAATTACATTTATAGAGTTGCACCACTCCATTAGCCCCATAATGACGATTAAAACGATTAAGTAACACCACAGCCTCAGCCTTCAATTTGTTTCCTTCATCACTATCAGGCTTAACCTTCCACGCATAGAAGAAATAGGCCCAATTGATATAAGGTATGAGAGTACTTATCTGATAGCGTCGCAGCATCGTCGTATTTTTAGCAACGAGACAAAAGTCTCGCTACAAGTTTTTTCAATTAATTAAACACAAGTTCCTTTCCACGTACTCCGTCAATGACAATACCATCACAATAAGCGGTTCTTCCATTGACAATGGTACGGATAACTTTCCATTTGAAAGTTCGCTCATCCATCGGTGTCCATCCGCACTTCGTATAATATCTACCCTCACCTACCTGCCAATTACCATTAGGACTAACAAGTACAAGGTCTGCATAATATCCAGGGCGAATAAACCCTCGTCTATCAATGCCAAAAAGCATTGCTGGATTGTGGCTCATCAGCTGTGGTACACGTTCAAATGGCAAGACACCCTCATCTACCATTTCCAACATAGAGACAAGAGAGAACTGTATCATCGGCATTCCAGACATTGCCTTGAGCGCTCCGCCCTCTTTTTCAGACAACAGATGTGGAGCATGATCAGTAGCCACAACATCAATAAGTCCATTAGTAAGAGCTGCACGCAGAGCCGCTTTATCTTCTGGAGTTTTTATAGCAGGGTTACACTTTATTTTTGTGCCCATGACATCATAATCCTCAGTAGAGAACATGAGGTGAGCAATTACAACCTCAGCAGTAATTTTTTTATTCTCAAGAGGCTTATTTTCAAAAAGTGAAAGTTCACGTGCCGAAGACACATGAGCAACATGAAGGCGCGCGCCAGTTTCTTTTGCCAAGTTAACGGCAAGAGAAGAAGACTGATAACAAGCCTCAACGCTTCTTATTCTTGAATGATATCTAACTGGGAAATCATTCTGCCCCTTATATTTCTTACGAAAAGCCGCAATATTCTGATTTATGATATTCGTATCCTCACAATGAGCCATAATCAGAAGAGGAGAAGTCTGAAATATTTTCAGAAGAGCATCCTCATGGTCTACCAACATATTTCCCGTGCTACTGCCCATAAAGACTTTAACTCCAGGAATTCTATGAGAATCCAGTTGTGGCAACACATCTGTATTATCATTTGTAGCTCCGAAATAGAACGAATAGTTCACACGGCTATTCTGCTTACCTAAAGCGAATTTTTCCTCTAGCAGCGGAATTGTTGTCGTTTGCGGAAGGGTGTTAGGCATTTCCATATACGAAGTCACACCTCCTGCAGCTGCAGTTCGGCTCTCACTTGCAATATCAGCCTTATGTGTCATTCCCGGCTCGCGGAAATGTACATGATCATCGATCACACCAGGAAGGAGATACAATCCAGTAGCATCAATTTCCGTATCATATACCTGTGACGAATCATCTCCACCTTCTATCACCTCCTGTATAACTTCGTCTTCTATGACGACCGAGCCGATGAATCGGCGTCCTTCATTTACTATTGTTGCGTTTCTAATGATAGTCTTCATACGACCAGATTTAGATTATTGCTTAACCTTAGGATATTTTTTGAACCATCCGTCAAGACGTAGTCTCATGACGCCAAAGAAAGCCTCTCCAAATATACCTCCGGACATTTTACTTGTTCCCTCAACTCGATTTACAAAAATGACAGGCACTTCCTTGATTTTGAATCCACACTTATAGGCTGTGAACTTCATCTCAATTTGGAAAGCATAGCCTTTGAATCTTATTGCATCAAGGTCTATAGTCTCGAGTACACGGCGCTTGTAGCACTTAAATCCCGCAGTAGTATCATGAACCTGGAAGCCAGTAACAAATCTCACATACATACTTGCGAAATATGACATCAGTACGCGTCCTATAGGCCAGTTCACGACATTTACTCCAGTAATATAACGAGAGCCAATAGCCAAGTCATTACCTTCATCCGCACAAGCAGAATATAGACGAGGCAGATCATTAGGATTATGTGAGAAGTCGGCATCCATTTCGAATATATAATCATATCCGTGAGACAATCCCCATTTGAATCCCGTGATATATGCTGTACCCAATCCTAGTTTTCCCTTACGTTCTACCAAGAAGAGTCTGTCAGCAAATTCATTTTCCATAAGTCCCTTAACGATACTTGCCGTCCCATCAGGTGATCCATCATCTATGATAAGAATATGGAAACACTTTTCAAGAGCAAAGACTGCTCTTATAATCTTCTCTACATTTTCTTTCTCGTTATATGTAGGAATTATAACTATACTGTCACTTGCGTTCATTAACGTTCAATATTTGCGATCTGGACTAATCCAGTAAAATTCACATTTATAGTTTTCTTAAGATGCAAAGATAATATTTTTTAAGCTAAAGAGGGATATTATGATTATTTTTTTTGATTTTCCCCATCAATTTCACTCATTATCTCAACAGCATCCTTAATGCTATTCACATTCTTTACAACAAGAGAAGGTCTATCTCCGTCTCTGAATCCTGCCCTTTTGATATTTTTTCTATCTCCCGCGTATGTAAGAATTTTTCCGAAAGCCTCACTTTGATAATACAAACTTTCCTTGTCTCCTATCATAAAAAGCGTGAGGATATTATTCTTCAAAGTCACCTTCACAATACCCAAATTCTTACCGAACCATTTCAAAGGCATAATTCGCATCAAGTCTTCTCCCACCTCTGGTATATTTCCGAACCTATCTTTGAGTCTAACCTTAAACTCATCTATCTGTCTTTGTGACGACATGCCATCGAGTTCTCGATAAAGAGCCATTCGTTCTCCACTCACAGGAATATACTCTTCTGGGAAATAAGCAGGGAAATCGGTTTCGATATTTGTTTCTTCGACAAAATTATCTCCCTTTATGATACCATCTTCTTCCTTTTCCTGTTCAGCAAACAGTTCTGAGAACTCTGTTTCACGTAATTCTGCCACCGCTTCATTAAGGACTTTTTGATATGTTTCATATCCTAAGTCGGCAATAAAACCGCTCTGTTCTGCTCCAAGCATATTTCCCGCTCCTCTAATATCAAGATCCTGCATAGCAATATGTATTCCCGAGCCCAAATCCGAGAAATTCTCTATTGCCTGTAAACGACGTCGAGAATCAGGACTCAGCGAAGCCAAAGGAGGAGCGAGCAAATAACAGAAAGCCTTCCTGTTTCCTCGTCCCACACGCCCACGCATCTGATGTAAATCTGACAATCCATAATTTTGAGCTGCGTTGATGATAATAGTATTCGCATTAGGCACATCAATACCATTTTCAACAATTGTCGTCGAAATCATCACATCATAGTCATAATTCATAAAATCAAAAACAATCTTCTCAAGTTCCTGCGGATTCATCTGTCCATGACCTATACAAACTCTAGCGTCAGGCACATATTTTTTTATCATCTCGGCAAGGCTCGTGAGGTTGCTGATTTTATTATTAACGATAAAGACCTGTCCATTTCGGCTCATCTCAAAGTTTATAGCCTCAGCAACAACCTCAGGACTGAAAGTATGAATCTCCGTCTGTATCGGATATCTGTTTGGCGGCGGTGTCTGAATACTTGACAAGTCACGTGCTCCCATGAGAGAGAACTGAAGAGTTCTCGGAATAGGTGTTGCTGTGAGGGTCAACGTATCAATATTCACCTTTGTCTGGCGTAGCTTTTCCTTAACAGCTACTCCAAACTTTTGTTCCTCATCGATAATCAAAAGTCCAAGATCCTTAAATTTAAGGCTCTTGCTAACCACCTTATGAGTACCAACAAGAATATCAATCTTACCTTCTGCCAAATCCTTTGTTAT
>JAILIJ010000319.1 GCA_024695315.1 Bacteroidaceae bacterium | reverse complement strand
AAAACATTTATTATATCCTAATTTTAAAATCACATGACGAATCTTATGAATTTAGTAAATAAATTTGTATTTTTTTCTTACTATAAGTACGTTGTGATAAAAATAAGTGCTACAATAAATGTTTTAGTGTGAATACATCGGCTTTATTTGCGTTCTATATGATTGCAAGGGTAGTAAATGCTACTATTATATAACGAGTCAATTTACCGATGAAAGAGTATATTGTAACGCCTATAACATTTGCACGCAATATACCTAAGGCAATTGCAATGGCAGAACCGAAAATGGGAAGAAATGTAAATAGCGCTACCCAAGATCCTTTTTTTTCTACGTAGTCCTTAGTCTTTATTAGTCGTTTCTCTTTGATTCTCATTTTCTTCGAGATAGTCTTAATATCCCATATTCTTCCTACATAATAGTTGAATATAGTACCTGCAACATTACCTATTGTCGCACTTATTACTGTTATTGTTATGTCCATGGATGTTGTGGCTATAAGTGTTCCTAACACAACTTCGGAGTTGAAAGGGACGAATGTTCCAGCCAGGAATGCAGCCATAGCCATTCCGATGTAACCGTAATTTATGAAAAATTCATTAATGGATTCCATCTATATTTTTTGATTTTCTGTTACTGATATAATGTGCAAAGGATTTGAGTTACATATTGCATGTTAATGCAAGTATTATTAATCCGATAAGTCCCATAATTATGAAGAAATAGTGGGAAAATTGGTTGTTTGTAACTACCCAAAAACGCCCTCCTAATATTGAAGCGTCAAGGGCTAAAAGACCCAGAAAAACGTTAAAGCATTGTGGTAATAAAAATGCAAGTATAACAATAATTATACTATGGAATACTAAAACGTTATATATTATTCTTTGACGTATTCTATCGTCATTATTTGTCATCCAATAATCGATTATTCCTGCTATAAGTGTTAATGCTATATAGAAACCTACTAATAATTGTTGCTTGCTTATTGTTGTTATTCCTGTAGGATTGTATTCTATAAGTTGATCAATAAAATTAGTAAATATATCAATTCTGTCGTTACATACAGCAAACACAAAGAAGAACCAGTATGGTACCATTATTGCAAGTAATGATGCTATGAAAGCTCTTGGAGTTAAGGAATTTAGTTGTAATTGAATAAACCACGTTATTATTGATAGTAATATTAGTTTCGGAAATATCAAGGATGATATAGCAATCATCAGGTGTGTTATGAAAGAAAGTACCGGATTTTCATTTTGATACGAACTGAAGAGTGCATAATAAGATAGAATATTTGCAAATATGATTATGTGAACAGGTTGGAAAGTGTGTAGACATAATGAAAAGCTCATGAGTAAAATCAGTAAACAACTGATCATGTTTGAATTGGTATTAAGAAGTACCATTGTGTTACTGAATTCAACCATAGAATACACCGTGAAAGCCGTAAGTACCATTCCAAGTATTGCACCTGTGTATCCAGTTTGTACATATTGCGGAACGTATGACCATATTCCATACTCTATTTCATTCCATGCAAATGAATCTTTTGCAGGAAGTAAAAGCCATATTATTGCACCTAATATTGCAAATATAGGTAATGAAAATTGGCTTGTAGAAATAGTTTTTTGAAAATACGTCCTCACTTTAATTGTCTTTTTTAGTGTTAAAAAATGTAAGTCTATGATTAAAAGTTCATAAAACTGATGCAAAGTTACACATTTTTACGTTGTAAACTTGTTTTATTACTAAGGAATCAAATTTTTTTTGTACTTTTGTAACGATTTTGTGATATATCATTATTAATGAAGAAACTTTTTATTGAAACTTACGGCTGCCAGATGAATGTGGCGGACAGTGAGGTCATTGCATCTGTCATGAAGATGGCAGATTATGAAACTTGTCAGTCTATTGACGAGGCAGATGCCGTATTGCTTAACACTTGTTCTGTTCGCGAAAATGCAGAACAGAAGATTTATAATCGATTGGAGGTCCTTAATTCTTTGCGTAGAAAAAAGGGTTCCCTTATTATTGGTGTTGTGGGATGTATGGCTGAAAATGTCAAAGATGATTTGATTGAAAAACATCATGTTGACTTAGTGGCTGGACCTGACTCTTATCTCACATTACCTGATCTCTTTGCATCTGCAGAGATTGGTGAAAAGGCTATTAATATTGAACTCTCAACAACAGAGACTTACAAAGACATCATTCCTGAAAGAATATGTGGGTCTAAGATCTCTGGATTTGTTAGTATTATGCGCGGTTGCAATAATTTTTGTCATTATTGCATTGTGCCTTATACACGTGGACGAGAGAGAAGCCGTGAGGTAGATAGTATTCTTAATGAAGTGCTTGATCTCAAACAGCGTGGTTTTAAAGAGGTCAATCTCTTAGGACAGAATGTTAATAGCTATAAGTATGAGGATGTAGGCTTTCCACAACTCCTAGCGCGTGTGGCTGAATGTGTTCCTGATATGCGTATTCGATTCACAACCAGCCATCCAAAGGATATGAGTGATGAAACACTTGAAGTAATTGCTTCGCATCCGAATATTTGTCGACATATACATTTGCCTGTTCAAAGCGGAAGTAACAGAATTCTTAAGCTAATGAACAGAAAATATACTCGCGAATGGTACCTAAGTCGTGTTGAGGCCATCAGACGAATTCTGCCTGATTGTGGACTTACAACGGATATATTTGTAGGATATCATTCTGAAACTGAGGAAGACCACAAGATGTCTCTTTCACTTATGCGTGAATGTGGATACGATTCTGCATTTATGTTTAAGTATTCAGAACGTCCTGGTACATACGCATCAAAACATTTGCCTGATGATATTCCTGAAGAAACGAAAATTGCCCGATTAAATGAGATGATTGCACTACAAAACACTCTGTCGGCAGAAAGCTATCGTAAGGACATTGGTAAAACTTATAGCGTACTTGTCGAAGGATTCAGCAAACGTTCACGTGAACAGCTCTTCGGACGTACACAGCAAAATAAAGTTGTTGTGTTCGACAAGGGCAATCATCATATCGGAGACTTCGTTAAGGTCAAGATCACCGAGTCAAGTTCGGCAACTCTTAAAGGCATAGAAGTAAATGAGTAAAAAAAACAACAGCCTGCCTGGCACACAGTTTATTACTACAACTATTAGTACTACACTCGTACTGATTTTGCTTGGTACAATCGTGCTTTTCATGCTGACGGCGCGTAACCTTTCAACTTTTGTGAAGGAAAACATCACAATGTCTGTTCTCATTAGTGATGATTTGTCCAAGGAGCAAATTAGTAAGATGAAAGCTGGTCTTAAAAAGAAGGATTATATTAAATCTATCGATTATGTTTCTAGAGAAGCAGCAGTAAAGGAAGCAAGCGAAGAAATGGGCGCTGACCCAACTGAGTTCCTCGGTTATAACCCTTTTACTGCATCTTTTGAAATTAAGGTAAAAGCTACTTATGCTAATCCTGATAGTTTGAGAAAAATCGCCAAAGATATTAAGGCGGATCAGGCTGTTGTAGATGTGAATTATCCGAAAGATCTTGTCAAGTCTATTAATGACAATATTAGTAAGATTAGTATGGTGCTTCTTGTTATAGCTGCACTTTTTACATACATATCTTTTACGCTAATAAACAATACGGTAAGATTGACAATTTTCTCAAGACGATTTATCATCAACACGATGAAACTTGTTGGTGCAAGCTGGAGCTTCATTAGAAAGCCTTTCTTGAAACAGGGGATTGTGCAAGGACTTTTCTCTGCCATTTTTGCCGATGCTTTCATATTCGTTGGAATTGACAGACTCAAGTCTTTTGAGCCAGAACTGGAAACAATCATAAACTATGAGGTTTTTGCAATTGTATCT
This sequence comes from Bacteroidaceae bacterium, assembly GCA_024695315.1. Taxonomy (GTDB): domain Bacteria; phylum Bacteroidota; class Bacteroidia; order Bacteroidales; family Bacteroidaceae; genus Minthosoma. The sequence goes on along the minus strand of JAILIJ010000319.1, from coordinate 3,064 downwards.
TTAGCTGTTTTCACATTCGGCATACTTATCACACTTTTCTGTGTCTATGCTTCTCTAAATAAGTTCTTGCACATGAGCAGTAATGAACTATATTACGTGTGATTAAAATGATAATAAAATAACAGTTATATAAAACTATAATAATATGGAAAATAATAAGTTTGCTTTTAGCAAGATTAATTATATTCTTCTTGCTATTGGAGTCGCAATAATTCTTGTCGGCTTTTATTTGATGTCTGGTGATGGTACTACTGAACAAGCCTTTAATCCTGACATTTTTAGCTCAACTCGTATTACTGTAGCACCAATGGTAAGCCTTTTTGGTTTTGTTTTCATTATAGTTGCAATTCTTTGGCCAAGTAAATCAACTAAGTAAATATGAATTGGATTGAGGCGCTCATTCTCGGAATTGTTCAGGGATTGACAGAATATTTGCCAGTAAGCAGTAGTGGACATCTACAGATTGGACAGGCAATTTTAGGTGTTGAAGATGGAGGACTTACTTTTGATATCGTTGTTCACGTAGCAACTGTGTGTGCTACACTTGTAGTATTGTGGAAAGAGGTAGCATGGCTTCTCGCAGGATTATTCCGATGGGATGGTAAGATGAATGATGAGCAGAAATATATTCTCAATATTATTATTTCAATGATTCCTATAGGTATTGTTGGACTTTGCTTTAAGGATTACATTGACGCAATTTTCGAGGGAAGTCTTGTGGTCGTAGGATGCTGTCTGCTTGTTACTGCAGCTTTGTTGTCGCTTACTCATTTCTATCAACCAAAGGAAAAAGAGAATATTTCTCGTTGGGATGCTTTCATTATTGGTATTGCACAGGCTTGTGCCGTTCTTCCTGGACTTTCTAGAAGTGGATCTACGATTGCAACTGGACTTTTGTTAGGTAACAGTAAGAAGAACCTAGCGCAATTCTCTTTTATTATGGTAATACCACCAATACTAGGAGAGGCTTTGCTAGATTTTAAGCATATTTTCGCACCTAGTGCTGAATATATTGCAGAACATGGTGGAGAAATCACGCAGATACCTACGTTATCGCTTGTTGTAGGTTTTATAGCTGCTTTTATTAGCGGATGTTTTGCCTGCAAGTGGATGATATCTATGGTAAAAAAATGTAAACTCATTTATTTTGCTATATATTGTGCCATAGTTGGCATCTTAGCAATTTGTTTAGCTTAGTTTAGATGAATCCAGAAAAAGGAGAAATACTAATTTTTAATAAGCCGTACCGTTGGACTTCGTTCAATGTGGTTGCTAAAGTACGCAGAGAACTTTCCGGTAGATTGGGAGTGAAAAAACTGAAAGTCGGACACGCTGGTACTTTGGATCCGTTGGCGACAGGTGTACTCATCGTTTGTACTGGAAAAGCTACTAAAAGAATTGATGAGCTACAGGCACATACAAAAGAGTACGTAGCAACAATTAAATTAGGAGCTACAACTCCGTCCTTCGATATGGAGACCGAAGAAGATAATACTTTTCCTACGGAACATATCACTCGAGAATTAGTCGAAGAAAAAATTCAAAATTTTGTAGGTAGAATAGAACAGATTCCTCCGGCTTTTTCAGCATGTAAAATCGACGGAAAAAGAGCTTTCAAATTGGCTCGTCAAGGTGAAGAGGTGGAATTAAAACCTAAGGTTCTAGTTATCGATGAAATCGAATTACTAAACTTCGGTATGGTTGAAAATTCTGAGGATGTACAGGCTGATGATAGGGCATCTGATGACCCGAGAGATCAAAGAATAAAGTATCAAACTGGAAATATCACATCTGAGCATCTATCAATGACAATCCGAGTTGTTTGTAGCAAAGGTACATACATTAGGGCACTTGCTCGTGATATTGGCCAGGCTTTGGGTAGCGGAGGATATCTGACGGATTTAATAAGAACTCGTATTGGTGAATATTCACTTAGAGACTGTATTGATATTGAACATTTAGAAGAGTGGCTTGATAAGCAAACTTTTGAAAAGGAATAGAACATTTTAAGAAAGGAATTTATATGAAACTTTCACAATTCAAATTTAAGCTACCAGAAGATAAGGTGGCATTGGAACCATCATTCCATCGTGATGAATGTAAGTTGATGGTCGTACATCGCAAGACAGGAGAAATCGAGCATAAGATTTTCAAAGAGATTCTTGATTATTTTGATGATGGAGATACGTTTATTTTTAATGATACGCGTGTTTTCCCAGCTCGACTTTATGGTAATAAGGAAAAGACTGGTGCATGTATTGAAGTATTTTTGCTTCGAGAACTTAACGAGGAACTTCGACTTTGGGACGTCCTTGTTGATCCTGCAAGAAAAATACGTATAGGTAATAAGCTTTACTTTGGTGAAGATAACTCTATGGTTGCTGAAGTCATCGATAATACGACATCTAGAGGACGTACTTTGCGTTTCCTATATGATGGACCTCATGATGAATTCAAGGCTGCTCTCTATGCTTTAGGAGAGGCACCACTACCAGATGATGTACGTGCTCGTCGTAAAGCAACACCAGAAGATATCGAAAATTTCCAGACTATATATGCCTCTAAAGAAGGTGCTGTAACTGCTCCTACTACTGGTCTTCATTTCTCTCGTGAATTGATGAAAAGAATGGAGATAAAGGGTATTAATCAGGCTTTCATCACGCTTCATGCTGGTCTTGGTAATTTCCGTAGCATCGATGTTGAGGATTTGACTAAACACAAGACTGATAGTGAGCAGATGATTGTGTCTAAGGAGGCTTGTGATATTGTCAATAAATCTAAGGAGGATGGACATAAAGTATGCGCTGTTGGCGCTACTGTACTTAGAGCCATCGAAACTGCAGTCGGTCCAGGTGGTTTCATCAAAGAATTTGATGGATGGACAAACAAATTCATTTTCCCTCCTTATGATTTCACAGTTGCCGATGCTTTCGTGGTTAATTTCCAAATGCCTCTTACTACAATGTTGATGCTTGTTTCTGCATTCGGTGGTTATGATGTAGTCATGGATGCTTACAAGCAGGCTATTGCTGGCGAATATAAATTCGGAACTTACGGAGATGCA
>JAILIJ010000291.1 GCA_024695315.1 Bacteroidaceae bacterium | reverse complement strand
TGTACAGTGTATCAGCAAAGGAAAGGATCACAAGAAATACGAGTTTGGTAATAAGGTGTCAGTAATACGTTCCACTAGCGGTATTATTCTCGGAACAATGTCCTTTCGTAATGAATATACTGACATACGATAGCAGAGGCCCTTAAACAAGTTGAACGTTTGACAGGAAAATGTATAAAGAAACTTGCAGGAGACAGAGGATACCGTGGCAAGAAAGAGGTAAACGGAACGCAGATTCTCATTCCAGGAGTTCCTAAAAAATCAGGCAGTAGATATCAGAAATCAAAGAAGCACAAGCTTTTTTGCAAGCGTGCTGGCATAGAACCAACAATAAGACATCTTAAATCAGATTACCGTTTAGGTCGCAACTTTTACAAAGGTGTGGTCGGGGATTCTATAAACATATTGCTGGCAGCTGCCGCTTATAACTTCAAAAGAGCGATGAAGGCTTTTTTGGTTCCGATTTTGGATTATATCAAAAAACTATTAGAGATGCTATTATGCAAGAGCATCTCGATGAAATGTACTTTTTAAGGGGCGACAAATTTAAATGTCGCTTGATGAATGATATTTATTTGCGAAAGTTCAGTATTAAAGATTTATATTTTTTGTTTATTCTTTTAACTTAAGAAAAATGTGTTTTTTTTGCAATTTCAAATATAAAGATATATTTTTGTAGTTATAAAGTATAGATAGTTATTATATGAAAGAATACGAGTTTCATATTTTTAGTCCTTATAGGGTATGTCCGCTTGGAGCTCATGTGGATCATCAGCACGGATTAGTGACAGGATTTGCCATTAATAAAGGTGTCGATTTGTGGTTTAATGTTAATGACGATTCGTATGTTAAATTGGTTTCAAGATCTTTCGATGGAGAGGTTGACTTCGATATTTCCCAACGAGTGCAAGTAAAAGAAAAACATTGGGGAGATTATGCTAGGGGGGCTAAGTATGCTCTTAGTAAGAGATTTGAATTAAGGAATGGTATTGATGGTGTGATACAGGGTAGTCTTCCTGTTGGAGGTCTAAGTTCTAGTGCGGCTGTGCTTATAGCATATGTGATGGCGTTTGCAAAGGCAAACGGAATCACATTAAAGCCTTTTGAGGTGGTTCAGATCGCAAGTGAGGCGGAGCGTGAATATATAGGACTTAATAATGGATTATTGGATCAGGCGTGTATTGCACTTGGCAAAAATGATGGTTTACTTTTTCTAGACTGTGACAGTAACGACTGGAGAATTATAAAGAAAAATCCTTTAATGCCTGAATTTGAAATCGGGATTTTTTTTAGTGGATTGACTCGCTCGCTTGTGAATAGTGATTACAATCTTCGAGTGTTTGAATGCAAGACGGCAGCATGGAATATCTTGGCATATATGGAACAACCTCTGAAGTCTTTTGATAAGACTTTTTTACGTGATATTCCAAAAGATAGTTATGAAAAGACCAGAGATAAAATGCCTTCAAGGTTTGCACGTAGGGCCGAACACTTTTATAGTGAATATAGAAGGGTGCGTCAGGGAGTTACAGCGTGGGAAACAGGGAATCTTCAATTGTTTGGAAAACTATCGTTTGACTCGTGTGAGTCGTCTATTAATAATTATGAATGTGGATCGCCAGAATTGATTTCTATATACAACATTTTGCGTTCTCTTAAAGGAGTGTATGGCGGTAGATTTTCTGGTGCAGGATTTAAGGGGGCAGTAGTCGCATTGGTAAATCCTTTGTTTAAACAACAGGTAGAATCTGTGCTCACTAGAGAATATCTAGCTCTTTATCCTGAATATGAAAAAACGTTTAAGGTTTTTTGGGTAAAACCTGATGACGGAGCTCGATTTGTATAGACGAAATATTTTGTATGTATAGGCTCTTTGTGTGTGATGGATGGTGGGTCGAAAATCAAATAGATGTAGGGTTGATGTCCAAATAGCGTATATACATATTTATGTGTACGGTATGAAAAGATTTTATAATAAAATTTCATTGTATTTTGTAGATACTAATATTTTGTAGATAATTAATACTGCTGCTTAACTTATTACGGAATGTTCATC
>JAILIJ010000134.1 GCA_024695315.1 Bacteroidaceae bacterium | reverse complement strand
CTCGAAACATATAATTTTAAGGAGTTGAATGATGCTGGTTACATCTATCAGCAGAGTATTAAGGATAGTCTTTATGACTGGCTCGGATATAAATATGCGTTCTACGATGCTTATGATGAGGAGGCACGTAAGATTTATTGGAGACAGCTGTATGAGAATCTTGGCGTCATAGGTATGGACGCATGGTGGATGGATGCAAGTGAGCCTAATGTACGTGATTGTACGGACATACCTTACAGAAAGTTGCTTTGTGGTCCTACGGCATACGGTTCTTCTGATGAATATTTTAATGCTTATTCAATTGTAAATGCTGAGGCTATATATGATGGACAGCGTGGATATGAGACCGCTGTTGAGAAGGATGGATATAATCCTAATGATAGTAGGACACTTCAGGCTGTTGCTAAGTGGGATCAGAGAGGTTTTGGAAATGAATTTTCTCCAGAAAATAAACGTGTGTTCTTGCTTACTCGTAATGGATTCGCATCTGAGCAACGTTATAGTACAGCCACATGGAGTGGAGATATAGGAACTCGTTGGGAAGACCTCAAAGCGCAGATTACAGCTGGACTTAACTTCTCTATTTCTGGTGTGCCTTTCTGGAGTCAGGATATTGGTGGTTTTTCTGTTGAGAAGCGTTATATGGCTGCTCAAGGAAAGTATGATGCTACGGGTGTTGAAAATGCAGACATGAAGGAGTGGCGTGAATTGAATGCACGTTGGCACGAACTTGGTATGTTTGCTCCTATGTATCGTTCACACGGACAATATCCTTTCCGTGAACCTTGGAACATAGCACCTGAGGGACATCCTGCTTACAAGGCAATAACAGCATGTCTTGATTTGCGCTATCGACTTATGCCTTACATCTATTCTATTACGGCAGATGTGTATTTTAAGGACTATACTATCATGCGACCTCTTGTTATGGATTTTGGAAAGGATAAGAATGTGCTTAATATAGGTTATCAGTTCATGTTTGGACCTTCAATCATGGTTAATCCTATATATCAGTATGGAGCTCGTTCAAGAAATGTATATTTCCCTAAGGATAACATGTGGTACGACTTCTTTACAGGTGAACTGGTTTCTGAGGGAAATGAGGAAAAGAATGTTCCTGCACCGTTCGATCACATTCCGCTCTTCGTTCGTGCTGGTAGCATTATACCTTTCGGTCCTAAGATGGAATATACGCAGCAAAAGAAAGCAGACAATATCAGATTGTATGTTTATCAAGGTGCCGATGGAGAGTTTAATCTCTATGAGGATGAAGGTGTAAACTATGGATATGAAGCTGGACGATTTGCAAACATCAAGTTTGTCTATAATGATTCAGAAAAATCTCTCACTATTTCTGATCGTGAGGGTGAGTTCCCAGGTATGTTAAAGGAACGAGTTTTCACTATCGTGAAGGTCAGCAAGGATAATGCCCAGGCTTATAATCCAGAAGCTGATGGTGTTGTTGTCAAGTATAATGGTAAGAAGCAGCTAGTAAAGCTATAGTTGGATGTTTTTTGAACTGAAGTTGTCGGTTCTACTGGCAACTTCAGTTATTATCCCTGCAATAAGTGAAGTAACTTGGTAAATGTTTATAATAAGCTGAAAAATATTTTATATGTTGTTTTTATTATTGAATAGATTTTACGGATTAAGTTTTTTTCATTTGGGGCAATTTAGGATAAAATTGTTATTAATTGTTTTGGCAGCATTAGTTTCGGCTAATGCTGCTTCTCAAAACATAGGACGCAGACTTTTTTCCGATAATTGGACCTTTAACCTTGAAGGACAAGAGCCAGAACGTGTCAATCTTCCTCATGATTGGGCCGTAAAAGGAGATTTTAGTCAAAATAATCCTTCTGGAACTGGTGGTGGCGCTTTACCTGGAGGAACTGGATGGTATAGAAAGGTATTTACAGTTGACAAAAAAGATAAAGGACAATCTTTTCGAATAGATTTTGATGGTGTCTATATGAATGCTACCGTTTGGATTAATGGTAAGGAACTGGGTACTCGTCCTTATGGATACATTTCGTTTGGATATGACATAACCCCTTATTTGAAATTTGGCAAGGAGAATGAAATTCTTGTTAAAGTGGATAATAAGGAACAGCCTAATTCGCGTTGGTACTCTGGTTGTGGCATCTATCGTAATGTGTGGCTTACTAAAACAAATAAAACTCATATTGCAAAAGATGGTGTGTATGTGAAATATTATTCCGTTTCAAGCGACAAACTTATAACTAATATAGAAACAAAAGTCGAAAATGGAAGGAATTGTGTAGTAGAAAATGTATTGGTAGATGCATCTGGCAAAGAAGTAGCAACTGGTTATGGCAGGCTTGAAGTGAATTATCCAAAACTTTGGTCGACAGATAATCCATATCTTTATACCTTGGTAACAAAATTGAAAGATAAGACGGGAAAGGTATTAGATGAATACTATACTCGTATAGGATTTAGAAACTTCGCCTTCACAGACAAGGGATTTACGCTTAATGGTAAGCCTATGCAAATACAGGGGGCTTGCTTACACCATGATTTAGGATGTCTTGGCGCTGCTGTTAATAAACGTGCTTTGCAGAGGCAGTTACAGATTATGAAAGACATGGGTTTGAACGGTATTAGGTGTTCACATAATCCTCCTTCTCCAGAATTGCTGGACTTATGTGATGAAATGGGATTATTGGTTATGGATGAGGCTTTTGATATGTGGAGAAAGAAAAAGACCGCTCATGACTATGCGAGATATTTTAACGATTGGCATGAGCAGGACCTTCATGATTTTGTCGTTCGTGACCGTAATCATCCTTGTATCGTGATGTGGAGTATAGGAAATGAAGTTCTCGAGCAATGGACGCAGGCAGACGCAGACACTCTTAGTTTAGAAGAGGCAAATCTTATTCTGAACTTTGGCCATAGTTCTGATATGTTGGCTAAGGATGGGGAAGAGATGTCTGTTAATTCTCTTTTGACAAAGAAATTGGCTGACGTTGTTCGCGATCTTGATCCTACAAGGCCTATAACTGCAGGATGTAATGAACCTGACAAGAATAATCATTTGTTCAAATCGGGGGCATTAGATATTATTGGATATAATTATCATAATGTGAATATACCGGATGTTCCGAAGAATTTCCCAGGAAAGCCTTTCATCATCACGGAGAGTAATTCGGCTTTGATGACACGCGGTTATTATCGTATGCCATCAGACAGTATGTATATATGGCCAGAGAGATGGGATAAACCATTTTTTGAAGAAAGTTATTCTTGTTCGAGCTATGATAATTGTCATGTGCCATGGGGAAATACAAATGAGGAAAATCTTCTTTTGTTGAAACGTAATCCGTGGATATGTGGACAGTTTATATGGACAGGATTCGACTATATAGGTGAGCCTACACCATACGGTTGGCCTGCTCGTAGTAGTTATTTTGGAGTGGTAGATCTAGCCGGATTCCCTAAAGATGTGTATTATCTTTATCAAGCAGAACTGACGGATAAGGATGTGCTTCATCTTTTCCCACATTGGACTTGGAATACTCCTCAAGGTAGGTCGGCACTTATGAATGGAAAAATTGATATGTGGGCCTATTATAATAATGCTGATGAACTGGAACTTTTCGTAAATGGTAAGAGTCAGGGGATTAGTAGGAAGACGGAAGATAGGCTTCATGCTATGTGGAGAGTGGATTATGAAGATGGGGAAGTGGAGGTCGTTGCCCGTAAGGATGGACAAGTTGTGAGGTCTAAAAAGATTAGGACTGCAGGGGCTCCAGCAAAGATACGATTAACTCCTGATAGGACGATAATAAGTGCTGATGGACGTGACATTTCGTTTGTTACGGTAGAGATTGTTGACAAAGACGGCAATCTGTGTCCGTGGGCAGAGAACCTTGTTAATTTCTCTGTTGAAGGTAAGGCATTCATAGCTGGAGTGGATAATGGTTCACCAACATCCTTGGAACGTTTTTCTGATAATAAGCGTAAGGCTTTTTATGGAAAATGTCTTGTCGTTTTGCAAAATGATGGTAAAGCAGGAAATATCATTTTGAAGGCGACTTCTGAGCAACTACGTGATGAGAGTGTGATAATTTTTGCACAATAGTTTGTATTCTCTTTTCATGTGTCTCATATTTGAAAAATAGTGCTACTAGAATAAGAAGTATCGATTTTGAAGATGATAAGAATATGGAATGCTCACAAAATGCGCATTTTGTGTGTTTTCCATATTTCATATTAACAAAATGTGCACTTATTGGTAACAAAAACGGCCTATGAAAAGAAAATAAATATATTAAATTTGCGACCAAACACTATTGTTAATGCCATGACGAATGAGAAACATTTTGATGCTTGAAAAACATTCTTGGTACAACAAATAGTAAAAAAAATTAATTAAAATCTAATTACTAACTAACATGAATCTTAAATCGGAAAACAGAATTCTGTATGTCAGCATAGCACTGGCAATGTTGGCAGGAACTGTGTCACCTATGTTTGCGGAGACTGCTACAAGGCAAGTCGTTCAACTAGGAGACAACAAGATTCAGGGTATTGTCGTCGATGAAAATGGCGAACCCTTAGTCGGTGTAACTGTACGTATCAAGGATACGGGTACAGGTACAGCAACAGACCTTGACGGACGTTTTGCCGTCAATGTAGAGCCTGGGGCTACACTTCAGGTGAGTTATATCGGATTCTTGCCTCAGACTGTAAAGGTGACAGGAAGACCAATGCACATCATACTTCGTGAAGACTCTAAGTCGCTCGAGGATGTTGTGGTTGTTGGTTATGGTTCTATGAAAAAGAAACTCGTGACAGGAGCTACAGTTGAGATTAAGGGTGAAAACATCCAGAAGCTCAATACCACCAATCCGCTGCTTGCTATGCAGGGCCAAACTCCTGGTGTTACTATCACAAGTAACTCTGGTCAGCCTGGTTCAAGCATGAGCGTTCAGATACGTGGTTTAGGTACTGTCGGAAATGCTTCACCTCTGTATGTTATCGATGGAATACCTGGAGGTGATATTTCTACTATCAATCCAGCAGATATCGAACGTATAGATGTACTCAAGGATGCTGCATCTGAAGCCATATATGGTAATAATGCAGCAAATGGTGTTATCCTTGTTACTACTAAGAGTGGTAAGGAGGGTAAAGCCAAGATTTCTTTCGATTCTTATTGGGGATGGCAGAAGGTTGCTCGTCAGGCAGACTTACTAAACTCTTCAGAATACATGACCATTCTTGATGAAGCGGCTGTCAATAGCGGAAAGGTTCCTCATGATTGGAATAGTTACCAAAGTATCAAGGATGCAAATGGTAATATCTATGATACAGACTGGGTGAACCAGATGATCAAGGATAATGCTCAGACGTCTAGTTATAATTTGGGAATTACAGGTGGTAATGCCATGACAACGTATGCTTTCTCCCTTGGTTATTTGAATCAGGAAGGTGTTATTGGAGGTTCTGATGTGTCAGATTATTCTCGTTATAATGCCAGATTGAATGCTGAGGAAAAAGTCATTAAGAACCTTTTGAAGGTTGGTCAGCAGATAAGCTTTGTATATGGAAAGACTCGTGGAGTGGGAGTTGGCAATCAGTACAACAACTCACTTAGAGGGGCATTTGCTACTTCACCGCTTGCACCTGTATATGATGCTGCTGGTAATTATAATGATACCTACGGAAGTGATTGGAACGCACACGACGGTAATCCTTATGGCCAGATGATGACTTGTAATCAGGCAGAGAATAAGAATTTTACTTTTAACGGAAACTTATATGCAGAGCTTGAGCCGATAAAGAACCTTAAGTTCCGTACTGTTTTCAGCACTACTTATTCTTCTTCTAATAATCGAAGTTATACACCTACATACCGTTTTAGCGACTATGTCTCTAATACAGGAATAGATAAGGTCTCTCAGTCTGCGAGCGACGGATTCTCTCTCACATGGACAAATACAGCTCAGTACGATTGGATGATTAAGGATCACGCCTTCTCGGCTCTCCTTGGTATGGAAATGTACCGTGGTGATGGAATCAGCTTGAATGGTTCTGGTGGTAATCTAATGTCTGGTTACAACTATTTTGAGCGTGCATATCTCAGCAAGGCTCAGTCAGCTACATCTGACGATGGCTTATCTGTTGGTGGTTCTCCATGGGAAGAGTGTTATAGTGCAGGCTATTTCCTCCGTTTAGGTTGGAACTGGAAAGAGCGTTACATGGTTAATGCTACAATTAGACGAGATGGAGACGCAAGATTTGCCGATGGACATAAGTGGGGTACTTTCCCTTCTGTATCTGGTGGATGGACAATCTCTAATGAAGACTTTATGGACAATACTGAGGATTGGCTTGACTTCTTAAAGCTTCGTCTCAGTTGGGGACAGGTAGGTAATAAGAATATTGCATATTATCAGTACCTATCACCTGTAACCTCAGCTTATGGCAGTCAGTCTACAGGAGTACAGTATGTCTTTGGAACAGAAGTTGGTTCTGCTGCAAATGTTACGGGTACTTATCCAAGTCGATTGGAGAATCAAAACGTTAAATGGGAGACTTCAGAACAGTTCGATGCTGGTTTAGATGCTAAGTTCCTTAACAATAGATTAACCGTTTCTCTTGATTACTATGTTAAAACCACAAGAGACTGGTTGGTAAAGGCTCCTATTAAGAATTTGCCACAGGATTATGCACCATATATTAACGGTGGTGATGTTAAGAATACTGGTGTCGAGTTAGCACTTAGCTGGCAAGACCGAATTGGTAATGATTTCCATTATAATATAGGTTTCAATGGCGCGTACAACAAGAATGAGGTTGGTGCGATACCTACGGAGGACGGTATTATTCATGGAGATGTGAACCAGTTGTATGATAACTCATCTGAATTCGCAAGATGTGAGAATGGCCATGCCATAGGTTATTTCTGGGGATATCAGACTGCAGGAATATTCCAGAACCAGCAGGAAATTAATGATTGGATAGCAGCTGGAAATGGAGTGCTACAGGGAAGTAAGGTTGCTCCAGGTGACGTTAAGTTTGTAGACCAAAATAATGATGGCGTTATCGACGACAAAGATAAGGTTGACCTTGGTAATGGTATTCCAGACTTCACATACGGATTCAATCTTGGATTTGACTACAAGGGCTTCGACTTTAGTCTCGTGGCTAATGGAGCTGCAGGTATGCAGATTGTCCAGACATACAGAAACTGGGCAAGTAATGAGGCCAACTATACTAAGTCTATCCTTGACAGATGGACAGGAGAAGGAACTAGCAATACTATTCCAAGAGTTTTGGAAGACAATAGTGTGAACTGGGCATTCTCAGACTTATATATTCAGGATGCAGACTATTTACGCATCAGCAATATTACTTTGGGATACGACTTTGCACGTCTTTGGAAGACTAAGTATGTCAGCCAGTGCCGTCTCTACTTCCAGGTTCAGAACGCCTTTACTTTCACGAAGTATGACGGTATGGATCCTGAAATTGGTACATTGGGTTCAAGTAATGGATGGGTATCAGGTGTTGACGTAGGATATTATCCACGTCCTCGCACATTCCTTTTCGGTGTTAACCTTAAATTCTAAAATTAAGAATAGTCATGAAAAAAGATAATATAAAGTTAGCTGCCACATTAGGTCTTGTAGCTTTGTCCATGGCATCTTGTTCTAATGATTTCCTTACCATGGAATCAAAGTCCGAGTCCAATACCGAGTCTTACTATAAGACGGAGGCCGATGCATACGACGCCCTAACAGGAGTCTATGACGGTTGGCAGCGCACAACATCAAGCGAAACGGTAGGATTCTATCTTGCCAGCGAAGTTATGGCTGACGAGTGCTATGGAGCTACTGGTAATACAGACTCTAGAACATATCAGGTCATAGATAGATTTGACAAAGGACAGTCTTCCTCAGAATTAAATATCTTTGCCGGTGACTGGCAGAACTATTATGCCGCCATTCATCGTGCTAATTCTCTCATTATGCGTGAGGGGCAGATATCATGGTCAAGTGACAAGACTCACGGCACATATATAGGTGAGGCAAGAGCCATACGTGCTATGTGTTACTTCGATATGGTACGTCTGTGGGGTAATATACCTTTAATTACAGACCTTGACTTCTCAAAGACTACTCAGGACGATCCTAAGGATGTGTACGCACTTATCATTAGCGATTTGAAGTACGCAGCCGAGAATATTCCTGAGGACGCATATCCAAAGAGCGAGGCGGCAACGAATGACGGTCGTGTCACCAAGTATGCAGCAGAGGCCCTTTTAGCGAGAGTCTACCTTTTCTACACTGGCTATTATGGTGAAGAACCTGCAGATTTGACAAAGGCTGAGGCCCTTGCTTATGTAGAAGACGTCATTTCTTCACAGAAGTACAGTCTTGTTCCTGAATTTAAGAATCTGTGGCGTCCATCATCTGTCACATGGACTCAGGACGACGGCGGTAACTGGACTTGTTCAGATACTTATGCTGGTCGTGGTAATTCCGAGACCATACTTGCTCAGAAGTTTAACTACACAAGTGACTATAACGGACTTTCCGATGGTAACCGCTGGCAGGTTATGATAGCTCCTCGAAGCATGATCATCGTACCATACGGCCAGGGATGGGGTGGATGTACTGTTAATCCTAAGCTTGTCAACGCTTATCCTACAGGCGACATGAGAAAGACAGCTTCTGTCATCGACTTTAAGAAAGAAGGTCTTGAGAGTGAAGATGCTTTCTCTACAGGATATAATGACTGGCGTGAATATACAGGATATGGCATCAAGAAATATTGTCCGCTTGCAGAATGGTATCAGGCTGAAGATGGTAGCTGGAATGTCACAAATGAGGTACAGAATCCTAATACTATCAAGGCTGGAGAATTCCAGATTTCTCCTTACCACGATTTCGTTGTTATGCGTTATGCCGATGTGCTCTTGATGGCCGCCGAACTTGGTAGTGCCAATGCTCAGAGCTATTTCAATATGGTTCATGAACGAGCATATTTCGAAGGTGGATCACTTGGTAGCAACTACAAGCAGATTCAGGTTTCTCAGTCAGCAATCATGAATGAGCGCAGACTTGAATTTGCCTTTGAGGGACTTCGTTATTGGGACCTTCTTCGTCAGGGCGTTGAAACAGCTGCTAATACCATTGCTGAGTCAACAACTGTAACAAGCGGTGGCCTTGCCGATGAGGTAGTAATCAAGAAGGAGAACATTATTGCGACTAAGGGTTTGAGTCAGATACCTTATGACCAGATTTCTTATTCTAATGGAACACTAATTCAAAATGACGGTTGGAAATGAAACTAAAGAATATAGCATATACACTTGTCACAGGAGCAGCTCTCAGTCTTACAGCATGTTCTCCTGATGACTATTCACTCGGAGCTGTTGATTATGATTCAGCTGACCTGGTGGAGGGCGTAGCATTTACGGCTACAAAGGATGCCACAAATCCTAATATTGTCCACCTGAAGAGTTTGTTGCCAACATCTTATAATGCTTTGTGGCAGCATCCTCAGGGACGTGATCAGGGTCCTGAACTTGACCTTAAGATACCTTTTGCTGGAACCTACGCTTATCGTTATGGTGTGCAGACTCGTGGTGGAGTGGTGTATGGTGACACCTGTTACTTCACTATTGACGATTTCTGTGCAGACTTCGTAAGCGACCAGCTATGGGAGTACCTCTCTGGTGGAGTGGGCAAGTCAAAGAAATGGTTCCTTGACCTTGATGCCAATGGTGTGAGCCGTTACTTTGCCGGTCCATTGTATTTCAAGGGTACCAACGACTCTTGGCTTTCAATCACAGAGGGCGTCGATGTTGGTGGAGACACTTGGGCTTGGGATGCTGACTGGAATTCCGTTGCAGGATGGGCATTCACATCAGAAGCCAAAGACTTTGGATATATGGAGTTCGACCTCAAGGACGGCTCTAATGTCACAGTCGTTGAGAATGACCTTGGCAAGACCATGAAAGGAACTTACATGCTCGATACAGATAATCACACACTCCAGTTTACTGATGCAGAACTGCTTCACGAAAGCGTGTATGATGCAGCTATAGAGTCATGGACAGGAACCCTCAAGTTATTATCTCTTACGGAGAACACTATGCAGGTAGGTGTCTATCGTGCATCTGAGCGTTGTTTGATTTGTTATAATTTCATTTCTGAAGATTATTACAATAACTGGTCACCAACAGTTGTTGACACAGATGTTACTCCAACATTGCGTGAAGATTGGCGCGACTATGTTGAGCAAAAGACTAATAAAGTCATTACCTATAAGCTCTCTTCCGACTTGGCATACGACTGGTGTGGACTTGATGGTAAGGCAAAGGGCATTACAAGTACTTCAATTGACGGTATAGAAGATTTGACTCTTGTCCTCAATAGTGCTACCAAGGCTTATTCTGTTACTACTCCAGCAGGTAATACCGTAGAAGGTGTTTATAGCCTTTCTGATGATGGTGTCTTCACATTCGACAATGGACTTCCACTTGTTCAGTTGAGTGCTGACGGAGCCGTATCTTTCAAGACAAATTATGACAAGACCCTTCGTATCCTCGGATTCGATGTTGATGACTATTCTGGTAACCTTGCCAACCTATGGTTAGGCCTACAGGATGTGGATGACATGGGTAGAGTCTATCAGTATGTAGGTTTCCAGTTCGTTCCTCAGATAGCAGGAGATAATGCTGTTAAATACACAGCTTCTCTCAACTATTTCGATACAGATTGGGTATTCAGCAATAGTGAAAACGTATTCATCACAGGTGATGGAGACTACACATTCTCAATCTCTGCAGGTAGTGGTGCTGACGGTCAAAAGCCATACGGAATCTACCTTGACGTATTGAAGGTCTTGAAGAAAAGTCCAAATGTCGATATCACTATCAAGAGCATCAAAGTTGACGGTGTAGAAATGCTTGGTCAGAAGAACATGACAGACGAAAATATCGTTCGTTGTCTTGGTGACGTAAATACAACAGCACGTCGTTACATTCTTAACCCTTGGGGAGATTTCACATCATGGACAGATATGTTCAAGTTCAAAACATCTATCGACGTTGTTGTGAGCGTCGTTATGGATTCTGGCGAGGTGAAATTTAAGGGTGAATAGTCAACTTCCTCTTAGCTTTTTTCTTCAGTAAAGTGAGGTATTGCCGAACTGGAGAAACTTGAGTAAATAAACTTATGAATTCAAAAAACTTAGATTTATATGAAAATAAGATATATATCAAGTGTTCTTCTGCTGGCAGCTTTGGGCATGTCTACCACTACATTCACATCTTGTAGTGATGATGACGTGACGGTAGCCACAGAAGCAATCATAAAAACCGTTGAGACGGGCGATGCAGCTGTTACTGCCATCTCAGCACAGACAACGGGTACCGTGCTTGATTTGTCAGGTGCTAATGCCACTTCTTATTCTGTAGGTGTTGTCTATGGCACATCCGAGGATGTGAAGTCCACAGGTGCCAAGGCCTACGGCTCTATTGACGCAAATGGTATTGTCACTACAGACATTACAGGCTTGAGTGAAGGAACAACATATTACTATGCTCAGTTTGTTTCCCTGCAGGGTCTCATGACCTATTACGGAGATGTCAAATCCTTTGTTGCCACAGACGCAGAGATATCTACAGACGATGCTACAGAGGTCACAGCTACCAAACTTAAGATTAGTGGTAGCGTCATAGGTGCTGATGGCATAGGCGAGTATGAGACAGGTGTCAAGCTCGGCCTTGATGCTGAGACGCTCACAGCCACTGGTAAGGACTATAAGATTGGTGAGCAGATTACTGCTCTCCTTCCTGGTACTAAGTATTACTATACTACTTATGCCAAGATTGGCGATGGTTACATCTATGGTCCTGTTAAAGAAGTGACCACACTTTCACAAGCTATGTCATACGTAGATCTCGGTCTTAGTGTCATGTGGGCCGACTGCAATATTGGAGCTGAGACAGCCAGTGAGGTAGGTACTCTCTTCGGATATGGTGACAAGACAGGCATGAACACTTCACAGTTTTCAAGTCAATATGCAAGTGCTGATATAGCAGCTACCGCAGATGATATCATTTCCAACCTCTCGCTTGATGATGACAGCCCAATGAGTAGTGCTATGCCTACAGCTGCTCAGATAGCAGAGTTGGTAAGTGGTACGACTCAGAGTGAGGAGACTGTTGACGGAGTGTCAGGAGTACGTTTTACAGCTCCTAATGGCAACTCTATCTTTATGCCATATACAGGCTACCGCGATGGCGAAAACGTTGTCAACGATGGTCTTGGCCATTATTGGAGTGGAACGATCAATGCCACAGACAAGGAGTATGCCACGTCACTCAAACTTACTTCTGGTAACGGCTCAAAAGGAACTTCAAAGACTGTCCACGGCCTTGCACTTCGTACAGTACGTCCATACTCAGTATTGACACCAGAGAGCAGTAAGCTTATTGTTGGTGATATAGAGGGCAATGGTAACGTACGTATCGAGCTTTACAATGAATACGGCAGTTCAAAGTCTAATCCAGCTATTGATCCAACGACTATCAAGTTCAAGAAGAACATGGTTGTCACATTCAATATCAAGGGTATTGACGGTAACCTAAAGAGCGGCGAGGGTGTAAAGGGCACTTATGTTGCAGGTCTCGAATATACCGCTCCTGGTTGGGCTCCTAGCTACTGGTCAAGTCTCGCTGCCGGCTTCTATGAGACAACTGTAGCTAAGGACGGTCAGTACACGGTATGGATGGAAACTGAGAGTGACGCTAATGGCGCATTAGTCTTCTGCGTCGATATAGGTGGTCTTGCCGCAGACCTTGTAGATATTTCCAAGTTAGAGGCTGAGATTGTTTCTATCAAGCTTGATGCCGATGTCGATCAGGTCATAAATTCAAATATTGTAGAATTCCAGAACAAAGACGGAAATGGCGTTGATGGTCGTATTGAAATCTACAATGAGTACGGAAATTCAGGAACTTCTGCTAAAGGCTACTACAACAAAAGTCTTAAATTCCGTGGTATGGTAGCTGTCGACTTTACAATCAGCGGTATTGACGGTAACCTTGTGGATGGTGCTTCAAAGAGCTACAAGACAGAACTTTCATACGCAGCAGCATCATGGTCTCCTTCATATTGGGGTGGTGCAGCCTTTGGAGGTGCTACAGTGACAGGCGACGGAAGCTACAGGGTATTTGCATATCTTAATGATGGCGATTGTGAAGGTGCTGTGGTATGGACCATTGAACTTTACAACCTTTGGAAGGACCTTGTTGACACAAGTAAGGTTCAGGTTAAGATTGACAGAGTTGTAACTCCGGGTAAAAAATAATCATAGATACAAACTTTCTATTGAGGGAGTGTGCGCAGTGAATGCGTACACTTCTTTTTTTGTTTCATACTTGTACCCGTTTTGTTTCATATCTCAGTTTTCCACTATGCTGTAGCCTTTTTTTTTGCATTTGAACGTGGTTGAGTTGTACGCTGCCGAGTTGTTAAGTGGCGGAAATGTTGAAGTCATGTATCATGTGAAAGAACGCTTTTTGCATTTCATTTTCTTCGGCAACGGTTCGTATCCCCTTCGTAACGGGTTCGAAAGAACGTTGCTTCTGAAATGCGTTACAAAGATACAACATGGGGTTGGCG
>JAILIJ010000146.1 GCA_024695315.1 Bacteroidaceae bacterium | reverse complement strand
ATGCCGTCAACACCCCTTGTTTTGTGTATGTGCCAGATTCGGAATAGCCTTGACAATTTCCTAACATGCAAAACTGAATCTTTCCTGATGATAAGGTGTTTACATCTAATGTGATCTTAGCACCGGTCTCGGATGAAGTGGCGTTCTGTAGATAAATTCCTGAAGTTAACTCTTTACCGCCAAATGGGTCGTCTTTAACATTATTGACTGTAAGAACTGTACCGTTTGGAATTTCTGTGCCATCTGCTGTGACAAACCTAAAAACGTTCTCTGTGTCTTGTGCATTTGCAACCATACACAAGGATAGCAGAGCTAAACAAAATGTTACTTTCATATTCATATTTCCTTTAATATCTTTTTTCTTATAACCTGTCTTACTCCTTCAGAAGTGTAAACAAAGGCAACTACAGATATATTGTCAGCATTCCAATTTTCTTTCATATTAAAATTGTATTTTTTGACACATGTTTCTCCTTCAGTAAGAGAAATCGGTTCACCTTCGCTTCCATTGAGAGTTTCGCGGAATACGCTGTTGTGAATATATGCTGCGTTGGCTGTGCCGTCGGGCATGACTTGTAGAGCCGTTATGCTGTCTTCAATTATCCATAGCTGAAGGTTGCCATCCACTTGTCCGTCTATACTCATCGCCTCAACTTCTATGCTTGCCTTTTCTTCGACTTTGTCATAGGTAGACTCTATTTGCAGTTGCACGTCAGTTTCGCATTCCAAGTGTTTACGTATAATAGCGGGCCAAGTGATGTAGTCTGCTTTTTCAAGGTAATCCACAACCCCCTGAGGCTGATATTCGATCCCCCATTTCTCGTAATACTCATCCCCCAGGTCTGTGGCTAGTCCGACGGCAGAGTTCGAGCCTTTGAATCCGAGAGGTCCGGAATGTATGCTTACCACAATTACGGTATCTGCTCCATATTGCTGTTGTACGCTTTCTAACATTTCGGTAGCTGTGGGACAGTTGGCGCACCTTTGCCCAGTAAAGTCCATCAGCAGCACGTTCTTGCTCACATTAGCGGGTTTAACGTATATCAGACGCTCAGATTCGTCTATTTCATCACAAGAGAAGAATAGACCTATGATGGCAGTCAAACATATTATAGCTTTTCTCATCTTTTCTAAAAATTGTAATTGTATGATAAGCACAATCCTTCATACGATGGTACAAAACGACATACTCCGCCAGCACAATTATATCCGTCACTCGTTTTCATGTATCCAAATTGCACTCTGTGCGAATCTATATTGTATGTCGCGAGCACATTCCAATAGTGATTGTTCGTAAGTCCTACGTTGAACTCATCCGACACGGAGAACATCCAGTGTGGGGCCAAGGATAGTTCTACAAGACCAAACATAGAATCCCCCTCATCTTCTTCGGTTGTGAGATACTGGAACTCCGTTCTTAATATGGTCTTTGGAGAGAACTTATATTTGCATTCTGCCACAAAGATGTCGCAATGTATCATGCTTCCTTCTCCCTCCACTATGGCTTGATTGTAAAATTCGTTCATATACATGAGCGTGAAATCAAAATCCCTGGACAGTTTCTTTTCTATCTGCACATTTAAGTCCTGATAATATGTCTGGTCGCCCCATTTCCAAAATGAAGAACCGAATCCGTTTGAGCCCTTGTAATTGCTTTCATCCGTTGAGCCAGGTAGATTATGCCAATTCTTGTCAATGGAATGGATATGTGAGAAATTCACCTTCACGGTAGTTCCGTATTTACCTCCAAGTGCTGTTCTTCGCTTAAAAGTATATCCGGCTTGTGCCTGATATGCCCATTCGCCGTCGTCCAGTTGTGAAGCATAAGGGTATGACGCAGCAAGAGTATAGGTGTGTTCATAGCTAAATGCAGGCATATAGCTGATAAATGACGATTGCCCGTTTGTTGTACGGCATGAACGACTTGACATGTTGTCCGCCCTTTTGGCTTGGGCAAGAAAACTCATTCCTTTTTTTGAATATGACATCGATAACATGGCAGCGTAGCCTTTTCGGTAAATGTAGCCATTGTCAAAGGAAGGATCCTGAGTCTTCTGTGCATATTCTGCCAGGACATTAAAGCCTCCCTTACTCAAGTTCATGCGTGCATCCCAAGAGTTAACATACTCAGGGAAATTTAGTTTGTGCGTTGGGTCGCGGTATATGTCTTCACCAGAGTTCTTACCTTCGTATTTGTTGACAAAAGAAGCCCCCAAAGAGAGCGTCGTGCCATTGTTTTCGAGTGGACGAATCCATTCAGACAAGTCAAATTCAACGTCAGCTCCCGTAATCCATGAATCGTTATAGTCCCAGTACCTACGTTGCTTTCCTGTCAGAACCTTAGTTCGAATGCCCTGTGCTGGGGTGAACATAATTCTTCCGCCCAGGAGAGAATTGTCCACTCCGATAGACCTTTCTTCGTAAGTTCGGAATATAAATCCAGACCCAAACTGATCGTATATATTACCAGCAGTAATCTCTATATCATCCAATTTTCCATTTACATAGAAATATGGTATTCCATAGCCTTTGAAGTCCTTCTCATATCCTGGCATAGGATGCTGTAGATATGCGAATCTCAAACCTGCATCCACATATTTGCTCATCATATTAAGATCGGCGTATGTGTTAGTGCGGAAATCCTCGTTAGAACCGTCATCTTGACTACATGTAGGTACAAGCATGTCACTTTGAATACTACCATTCAAAGTGACAGATTTCATATATTTTCCCAATAAGTCTTGCGCTTTAGAATTAGAGGCAAATATAATGAGCGAAGATAATAATAAAAAGTTTTTTTTCATTTTGTTGGAGATGTGTCAACTGACATACCATGTATTAAGCCTGATTCTTTGCGTATGTCGATACTTGAGGGAGTATTAGCCCTCTTTTTGCACCAGTTGACGAACTTTGTCTAATAGTTCATTTTCAGAACCGTCTGTGTAACCATTATGTTTGTAAACAATCTTTCCGTCTCCGTCACAGATCAATACAAATGGAATCATCTGTATGCCCAAAGCTCGACAGAAGTCGCTATTAGGGTCGAGTAGAATATCATAATCCCATCCGTTTTGGTCTGCAAGCGGACGTACTTTGTTTATGTTTTGAGCCTTGTCTATACTTACTGCATATATCTTTACACCAGTTTCCTCTTGCCAATCTTCATATACATCTGCAATGGCAGACAACTCTCGGTTGCATGGCTTGCACCATGTGGCGAAAAAGCTGACGATAAATGGTTTGTTTCCATTGCTCAAAGTATCTGTTTTTACTGACTGCCCGTTAATGTTCTTTAGCATAATTGAAGGTAATTGAGCCTTCATGCTGATTTGTATACTAAAAAACATCAAAAATAGTGTAAATATTGATTTCTTCATAATAAAGACTTCTTGTGTGAATGTTAATTTAGTTGCAAAGTTACAGTTTTTTTTCGTCTTTAGCCGGACTAATACTCATTTTATCTTTCAAATACCTTGAAGTGAGTATTGTCTTTGCCTCCCCTATATGGTCATCATGGCATGGATTTTTGTGCATTTCGTTTTTGCAATTTTGTGCATTTCGTTTTTGCACGTGTTAAATGAGCGTTAAATATTCCGCATATTGAACACTATTATCCCCGTTTTACGGAACAAAATAATCACACAAAACAGACAGAATATAGGATAATATTATACATCATCCAATATGTCCAAAAATGCTATTCCGCATCATGAAAATCAATACTGCGCATTATCGAGATTAATATTGCGCAATATTGAA
>JAILIJ010000208.1 GCA_024695315.1 Bacteroidaceae bacterium | reverse complement strand
CCTGGTACTCCTTTCGAGGATCTGCCTGATGATTTTGAATGTCCTATGTGTAGTGTAGGAAAGGATCAGTTCTCTCCTGTAGACTAAAAAATATAGCGTCTCCAACAGAGTTATTTACTCGTTGGAGACGCTTTTTTTACTTGAATGTATAGACGTCACAAGTAAGTTAGTTTCCCCTCCTCTATCATATCATTTTTTGTTCCAAATAGCCATAACTTTCTGACGCACAGCGATCATATTAAGAACAGAAACGATGATTAGCAAAATGACGCCAATGATGAGACTTGGTAGGATGGAAGGTTCGACGAAGTCTGGGAAGAAAGATTCGAACAAAGTTAAATACAAGCTACGTGCAACGAGAAGTAGCGCAACAGCAAGAATGAAAACCAGCACATTAAGTCCTACCGACATAAGTTGGTATGGAAGTGACACCTTAGCAGGGCTATATCCTATGAGAAGCAGGTTTTCGAGTTTTGAACTATTCTTCTGCACAAGAAGGAAAACACTTAGCATCAGAATGTAGAGAGAGAGAATGCAGATAAGCACTCCGACCGACATTACGATGGCTACGACCACGCGCAGAATGTATGTTGTCTTGCTCGCATCGAGTTTACTCTTATCTGTTTCATAATTATTGTCTTGCACAAAAGTCGTAATCCTGTCATCAGCAGGGTTATTAAGTTCGAGAATGATACGAGTAGCATTCTTTGTGCGTGCTGCATCAGAATAATATCCGTTAGCCCACTTCATGAAGTCCTCAGGCACGAGAATGGTATTTAGTCGGCTACTGAAACCAACAATCCTTCCCACGTATTCATCATTATGTCCATTGCCAGTAATGCGTATTTGCAGTTTTATGGCTCCTAAAATTCCCTCAGAGACCTTAGGAAGAGAACGGCTCTGTGCGTATCCGAAATTATATAGGTCGAGGTAGTTCTTAGGGAGAATGATAGGCAATTCGTTGTCACCGACGGCATAATGCCATTTCTCACGTGCCACATCGATGAAATCGTTTGGTACAGATTCAAAGAACATGTCGGTAGACATATTTGCTAATCCATTCATGGCGAAACTAGCACGTACCCCAAATGAGCTTGGTGTGAAAGCCCCCACGCGTTCTACAAACGGTTGTCCATTGATGTCTTCTATCTCACCTTTGGTAAAAGCATTATTACCTCCAGTTATAGAAGATAACACTCCAACTTTCTTGTTAATAATCATATAGTCAGCTTTCATGAAGCTGTCCTCTCCGTTGTAAATAGCCTGCGTGTCATTATAGAATTGTATGCCAAGCAGAATGATAGTCATTCCGATGAGGTTTGCGAGGAAGAATCCCGTAAACTGTGGAATGCTGATATGTTGTCGTAATAATTTCCAGACTAATTTCATACGTCGTTATAGCTTGAATGTTTTGTCGTAATTGAGTTGTATATGTTTGCCGATACTTGTTGTTATGACTCCCGCTCCTTGTCGTTTAGCCTCATCGGTAAGAATCTGCCCCATGATGGCTGCGTTTTGGTCATCGAGATGGCTTATTGGTTCATCGGCGAATACGAAGTCAAATGGTTGACATAGAGTACGTATGAGAGCAACTCTCTGCTGCTGTCCGTATGACATTTGTCCTATCTTGGCATCTTTTTTATCATCTATTCCCAACTGTTCGAACCATGAGTTAATGACCGTTTTCTTTTGGAATCCAGTGAGTTTATTTTTTATCATGACATTCTCCATGGCAGTGAGTTCTGGGAACAGTCGTAGTTCTTGCCACAACAGTGCTATGTGTCGTTTACGCATGTCGGTCCACTTACTGATGTTGTAGGAGTGTATGTCGTCCGTATCGAAAAGAATATTACCAAGATAGTCATTTCGGTATCCATAGATGAAGCTGCAGAGAGAAGATTTACCGGTTCCCGAGTTTGCTTCTATGAGGTATAGTTTTTCTTTTTCGAATGTGACATCTTGTTTCCAGATATCACTTTGGATGTCTGTTCGTTGCATGAACACCATCGGAAGTAGATTTTTTAATTGTATCTGTTGCATAGTTTTGTTGTTACGATTGGACAAGTAAGTGAAGAGTCTGATAAATGAAGAATGAAGAATGTCCTCCGGAACGGGGGAGAGAACGAAAATTTAGAAAAATAAGAAATTATTTTTTTTCGTGAACAAATCTTAATTCTTAATATTTAATTATCAAAGATTCACTCCCCTATCATCTGTTTCAAGAAATTAGTTTTCTTATCTTTTAGCTCGATAACATAAGAATCTTCAGTTGTTGATATCTTTCTGTATGTGCAAGATGATAATCGGTTAAATATCATCTTATTTTCAAGTCCAATGTTTTTAATATACTTTTCAAGATTTGAATATACAAAAACATAGGAATTTTTTATATCGTCTTCGTAAGACTTGAGAATAGCAGACTTTGAAGATGTGCTGTTCATTTGCCACGCTTCTACAGTAGAGAAATAAAAATCATCTTTTTCGAGTCCCCAGACTATAGAATATTCACCCTCCTTGAAACAATATTGACTGTCTCCAGACTTTCTCATCTGAATGCCATATTCACTAAGTGTCTTCTGCCAATCAGGCACATCGTTCATAAACTTAGTATCTGATACATGACACTTAAATGTAAATTCACCAGCCTTACTACCCAACATCAAATTTAATAATTGGACATTTTGCACGTTAAATGCTATATCGCCATTAACCTGTCGGATAATCTGCTCTACATCTATATAACGGCCTAATAGTAAGAGTAATGCACTTTTATTTTTCTTCATATAATCGAGTATGTATTTACCGTTTATGCCAGCACATCCATACGTATAGGCATTCTCATTAAAAAGGTTCATGTATCGACCTTCAATCTTGTGTAGGTTATCGCCAAACTCTGCATATATCTTCTTAGACTTTTCTGATGTACACACACTTTCCGTGTTCATCTCGGCTTTTCCATCGAGGAAATTAACCTTAGCATATATGTTTACATCTAACGCATTTGACAACATACCATCTTTTAAGACACTGGTTAGGACGGATTTATCCGTTGTGGCAAGATAGGCAGAGAACACTTTTCGGTAATCGATGAAAGCAGACATATCGGATGATTCATTTTCGGCGAACTTGCTGTATTCGTCTGCATTGATGAACATCTCATCGTCTTTGAGAGTCATGAATTTGTCTATCACATTATTCACGGTC
The DNA here is from genome assembly GCA_024695315.1 of Bacteroidaceae bacterium. Classification (GTDB taxonomy): domain Bacteria; phylum Bacteroidota; class Bacteroidia; order Bacteroidales; family Bacteroidaceae; genus Minthosoma. Next base: position 4,489 of record JAILIJ010000208.1, on the reverse strand, counting down.
TTAACAGATGAACCGTCAAGTGATCCAACAAGCAAGAGTATTGCGTCATTATATGCGTATGAGATTCCATCGAGTATGAGTCCGCGCTTGAGCCCGTCTTTTTCCTTTACGCCACTGACTTTTCCCTGTGACTTTAGTTCGTCGACAAAACCATCTACATCACCTTCGTCATGCACCTTCATAGTCATACAGACAAACTGATTACTCACAACAAACATATATATTGGTTCGGTAAAGTCTATACCCATCTTCTCAGGATCTTTGAATATATCCTTTACTGAATTCATATTCTGATCTAATGATTTTTGTGAGATAACATCTTCTGCCATCTTATGAAAAGATGAAGAAGAGAAATCTCCCTTTTTTGCCATTTCTGCTATATTAACAGAGACGACGCATAGTGCTTCTTTTGGGATAACATTTTTGTAATCGCTTTTACTACATGATGTTAATAGTGCAAATACTGCCATAAAGACTAAAAGCGGTAAATACAAGTGTTTCGCATGCTTTGTTGTAGGATTTTTTTTCATAAAATATTTTTTTACGGTTTATATGGTTATACTATTTTGAGGGTATGAACTTGTATGGTAGAACCGATATGACAGGTATAACGGTGGTACGGTTATACGGTCTTCAGCGAACAAATCTTAATTCTAAACTCTTAAATTCTTAATTCTCTAAGTTCATGAGATGGACGGCAACAAGGGCAGCGGTCTCTGTTCTGAGACGGCTATTGCCGAGACTTACAGACTGGAAGCCAGCAGCCTCAGCCATACGCACCTCATCGATGGAGAAGTCGCCTTCTGGTCCTACAAGGACGAGGGCGTCTTCTCCAGCCTTGAGACAATCCTTCAATAAGAGTTTGCTTCCAAGGTCAGGTTCATCATAACAATGACAAATAAATTTATTCTTAGGATGATGAGTGAAGAGCTTAGAATCAGGATTGTTAATTTCCTCAATGAAGCGTTTGAAGTCAATCATCTCGTTGAGAATAGGTTTCCATGCCTTACGACTCTGCTTGGTGGCAGAGATAAGGATCTTATCCACACGCTCAGTCTTGATGACGGTACGTTCGGAAAATTTGCATCGAAGGAAGGTCAGTTCATCGAATCCTATCTCTGTAGCCTTCTCGCATGTCCACTCAGTACGATCCATGTTCTTCGTTGGTGCCATAGCGAGATGTAGATGTCCAGGCCACTGCCGCATCTGTGGCAGTGTCTCATCTATGGTGTATAGGCAACGTTTCTTGCTGCTCTCAGACACGTGTGCACGGTAAAACGTTCCACAGCCGTCCATAAGCATCATCTCGTCGCCAGTCTCCATACGGAGCACTCGCACGGCATGCTGGGCTTCTTCCTCAGGCAACTCATGCTCTGTGGCTGCGTTAGGTACATAAAAATATCTTACTTCCTTCATAATTTTCTTTGTAAGGTTTTTACGGTTGGATGGTTTTGAGGTTGGACCGGTTTCCGCGAACCAAATCTTCACTCTAAATTCTTCTCTTCGAAACCTTAATTCTCCATTTATTTATTCTCCATTCTTGCGTATGCAGGTAGGTCGATTGTGGCGAAGTCGCCATCAAGATACTTGAAGTATCCAGTTATTCCTATCATTGCCGCATTGTCAGTGGTATAGCTAAACTTAGGGATGAAAATCTTCCATCCGTAACGTTTGGCGTGGTCACGGTAGGCATTACGCAGTCCATTGTTTGCAGATACACCACCTGCAACGGCAACCTGCTTGATGCCAGTGTCCTTAACGGCCTGACGTAACTTCTTCATCAGTATATCAACGATAGTCTTCTCGAGTGATGCAGCAAGGTCTTCCTTGTGGTGCTCGATGAAGTCAGGATCGTCCTTCAACCAGTCGCGAAGGCTGTAAAGGAAGGAAGTCTTCAGTCCAGAGAAACTATAGTCATATCCTGGGATATTAGGTTTTGAGAACTGGTATGCATCAGGATTCCCCTGTCTAGCTAACTTATCGATGATAGGTCCACCCGGATATCCGAGTCCCATGACCTTAGAGCATTTGTCTATGGCTTCTCCAGCAGCATCGTCAATTGTCTGTCCGAGGATCTCCATATCTTTGTATGAGTTGACCTTAACGATCTGTGAATTTCCACCACTAACCAACAGACAAAGGAATGGGAAGTCAGGCTGGTCGTGGTCATCCTCGCTCTCACGAATGAAATGTGCAAGTACATGTCCCTGAAGATGGTTCACGTCTATCATAGGAATGCCGAGCGAACGTGCAAAACCTTTTGCGAAGCTCACTCCAACAAGTAATGATCCCATAAGGCCTGGTCCGCGTGTGAAAGCAACGGCATTGAGGTCTGCTTTTGTTATGCCGGCACGTTTTATTGCCTGGTCGACAACAGGCACTATATTCTGCTGATGGGCACGTGAGGCCAATTCAGGTACGACACCTCCATAAGCCTCATGAACGGCCTGACTGGCTGTCACGTTGCTTAACAGAATGCCATCACGAAGGACGGCTGCACTCGTGTCGTCACATGATGATTCAATAGCTAAAATATACATATTCTTTCTATTTAAGTGAAAAGTGAAAAGTGAAGAGTGAAGAGTGAAGAGTGAAAAGTGAAGAGTGAAGAATGAAGAATGAAGAATCTTCTTTCATCCGTCACTTCTTTTTCGACCACGGAAATTCGGGATTTAACGGAAACCGTAAAACAGTTAAAATAATTTTCTTTTAATTTTTTTAATTTTCGTGTTCTCCCCTCGCCCCGGATGGCCCATTCTTCACTCTTCACTTTTATCGACCACGGAAATTTGGGATTTAACGGAATTTTTCGAAAGGCGAAGCCGCACTTTCCGTTCTTTCCGTGCCTTCCGTGTTCGCTTAAAAAGTGAAGAATGAAAAGTGAAGAATGAAGAATGAAGAGTGAAGAATCTTCTTTCACCTCTCAACATCAACTTCTCAACATCAACTTTTACCCTTTAATCTCTTTTCTCGAACTTCATTAATGAGTGAGAATTTCGACGCCTGTCTCAGTCATGAGAAAAGTGTGTTCCCACTGAGCAGAAGGCAATTCGTCATCGGTAATGACTGTCCAGTTATCCTCAGAATCGACAAACACTTCCCAGTCTCCCATGTTTATCATCGGTTCGATGGTGAAGACCATTCCTGGAACGAGAAGCATACCAGTTCCCTTCTTTCCGTAATGTTCAACCTCAGGTTCTTCGTGGAACTCATTTCCTACGCCATGGCCACAGAGGTCACGAACTACAGAAAAGCCATTCTTATGAGCATGCTTAGCTATGGCATTTCCTAAGTCGCCAACGAAGCAGTATGGTTTACATGTCTCCTCACCTATCTTCAAACACTCCCACGCTACATCAACGAGTTTCTTCTTCTCAGGAGTTGTCTCACCAATGATGAACATACGACTTGCGTCAGCATAGTAGCCATCGAGTATTGTGGTGCAATCCACGTTAATAATATCTCCCGGCTTCAGTATTTCCTTCTCATTAGGAATACCGTGGCACACTACCTCATTGATGCTTGTACAGCAACTCTTTGGGAAGCCTTCGTAACCAAGACATGCAGGAATAGCATGGTGGTCCATAGTATAGTCGTAAACAAGTTTGTCGATAGCAGCAGTTGACATGCCTTCCTTAATTTCACTAGCAACAAGGTCGAGCACACCAGTATTGATAACACCACTCTTACGTATTCCTTCTATTTGCTCAGGTGTCTTAATAAGATCGGGAGAAGGAACCAAGTGTCCTTTATTCTGGAAGAAAAGAATCTTCTTGTCCATTTCTGTAAGGGGCTGACCACCCTTTACACGCCAATTTTTTGGATATTTGTCGAATCTCATAAAATAATTATTTGAAATTTCGCACAAATATACTGCTTTTTTCAATTAGTTGTGCTACCTTTGTGACGGAAAGAAACAAACGCTGATACTTTTTAATATGAATCTAACAAAATCGTTCATAGCCGTAATTATTCTTTCATTTTGCTGCGCTTGCAAAAATGGAGAGCAACAGGAAACAGAAAACAATAGGACGTCGCGTGTCGTTGTTCAAAATTCTATTTCTAAATTGCAGGAATTTACTATTACTGGCGAACATAAAACTGTAAACGGCACATACAAGTACAACATACGTTTCAGAAATAGCGAGGAACTACCTATCATAACGAACCCCATGGAATATAGATATTATGACAACATGGTGGAGCTAACAGTTATGAAGGGTACGCGCATTTTCTTTAGACATACGTTCACAAAAAAAGATTTCAAACAGTATGTGCCAGAAAAATTCTATAACACGTCTGGACTTATCGGATTTAGCTATAACTATGATAAGGAAAATAATAAGACGGCTATTTTCTTCATAGCAACCATCGGAGACCCAGATGTCACCTCAGACATCTCACATGCTTTGGAAATCAAAATTGATGACAACGGCAAAATGTCAATCAGCGATCTTAAAGACAGAGACACTCTACCAATAAAAAAGGG